>NZ_JAWPOJ010000007.1:0-135463 GCF_033344235.1 Vibrio sp. Vb1554
GAAGAGGTATTTGATTTAAGGGCGTCAAATGCCCCACTTCCTGAGCGTGAATACCTTTACAACGGCAAGTGGCAAACGGAATCTGAAATCGAACAATCAAAATCTGAACTAACGGCAGCCAAGGTATAAACCTTGGCTTATTTACCTTTTTACATCCCCCATGAAAAGCTTTAGGTTTACTCTGATGTACAAAAAGAAAAATTGGTTCAAATAACGAATTTTTAACTCGAGGATAGGAGAGTAAGCCCGAACCTTTCTATCCTCTACTAAACACCCATTTTGCACTGAGTAAATAGTTACTCACCATGCCTGCCAATATGCCTAAGATCAAAGCCAAATAGACCATCACTCCTTGCGTTCCAAGCGCGAGCGTTACGCCTTTGAACACAATAAAGTTCGGCAAAGCACTGATACAGGCACTCGCCATAAATTTTTGCCATTGAGCGAAAGGGTTGGTTTTTTCTGCTTGAGAGAAAGTCAGCCAGCGATTGCCAAGCCAAGTCGTGGTTGCTGCAAACAAAAATGCTATCCCACGAGCCAGCATCAGCTCCAGACCAAACCAATGGAACAACACAGAAAAGATAAGGGTGTCGACCATAAAGCCGACACCACCTACCAGAGCAAACCTTGTTAACGAAGCAAACCTTTCTAACGAAGCAAACTTTGTTAATTTGCGCATTCCGTTACCCAACCACACAAGTGTAGAGTGAGCGTTTCGATTTTGCTGTGAACTCATTGGTACAACTCAACGCATTTTCATGAATCATGCTATCCACTTGCTGCGATTTACCAATCAGGTGGAATTTCTTCAGATTGTTTAAGTCATTCTTGTCTTCAAGCTTTTTCGCCTGACCATGACTATAGAACTGGCCTGAGAACGGGCGCTTACCAATATAAAAGACCGGAGCGTTGTCATTAATTTGCGCGAAGATGATGCGGTCGCTGCGACTATCTGCTTTGCCCATATTCAAAACCAACATCGCAATCATAAGCAGGGCTGGCAACACCGCTGCCGTTCCGGTCAGCCATTTGAAATCGTGTTTATCCACCAGCATCGCAATCAAGATACCTAATGCAGGCACACCCGGTAGCACGTAAGCAGGCAAAATATTCCCAGCCATGGTGAACAAGATCATTGGAGAAATCAGCCAACACATCAGGAAGCTAAATAAACCTTGATGATCGGTTTCAATGGCTTTGAGTACCTTACGACGTTTCCATGCCAAAATAGGCAATACGATTGACCAAGGCGCAGCCGATTGCAGCCAGAATACCCAGATCATCCCACGTGGTTGATCATGAGCAGAGCCATAAAGGTCCCCTTCCCAACCGCTGACAACAAAACGCTTAAAGTGCTCGCCAACAATGAAGTAATCAATAAATCCAGGCGTCGCCATTTCAGCCATTATGTACCAAGGTAGAGCAATCGCCAGCATGAGCGCCAACCCCGATACAATTGGAAAACGCTGCCACAAGGCTTTGAAGGCACCAAAGAAACCATGCTGAATCACGAGCCAAGGAAATACTGCGATGCCCATGATCACGATCGCCACTGGACCTTTCGCTAACAGCCCGCAAGCCAAGCCAAAGAAACCGAGGTAACCCCACAGTCGGCTGTGTTTGTCTTTGCCGAGCCAGCAATAGTAAAAACCAACCATCGCCATCGTCATTGCCAACGTCAGTGCCATGTCTGTCATCACCGCACCCGCCGCAATTGAAAAGATGCCACACGTCGCCAGTACCAACGCTGCGATGACTGCATTAAAGCCAGCGCGATGCGCCATGAAAGCAACAAAAACAATCGTCGCAACACCCGCTAACCAATGAGGCGCGCGCACTGCAAATTCATTCAATCCAAACAGCTCAATGCCGTAAGCACTCATCCAAGTGAACAGGGGGGGCTTCCCCCAGAAAGGCACGCCGTAATCAAACTGTGGGGTAAGCCAATTGCCGGTTTCCACCATTAAGCGCGCCATTTCGCCGTAGCGGGCTTCCGTGGTGTCCATCAAAGGGTAAGCGGCAAGTGAAATAAGACGGAGTAAAAGAGCAAACGCCAACAACAACCACAGATGGGTTTTATTAATACTCATGATTACGCGGTTTCTCCCAATTTAAACTTCATGGTTTGGATGGATTGATGTTTTGCAGGCTGCTCGTAAACAGACTGAACAAGATAAAGAGGACGTTGCTTGGTCTCGACAAAAATGCGGCCAATGTATTCGCCCAAAAGGCCAATCGACAGCAGTTGCACACCGCCCAAGGCAAGTTGGACGACCATCATGGATGGGTAGCCAGTGACAGGCTCACCAAACACAACAGTTTTCATCACTATGAATGCGCCATAGATAAAGGCACTGAACGCCACCAATGCACCGGCAAGTGTCGCTAAACGCAAAGGACGAATGGAAAACGAGGTGATGCCGTCCATTGCAAGGCCAATCAGCTTGAGGTAGTTCCATTTGGTTTCACCACAGAAACGAGCGTCACGCTCAAATTGAACCGTCACTTGCTTGAAACCCGGCCAAGAGAAAATGCCTTTCATGTATCGGTTACGCTCTGGCAACGCATTGATGTGTTTAACCACTTTTGCGCTCAGTAGACGGAAATCGCCCACGTTCTCCGGCACATCCAATTTCGCCATGCTATTAAGCACTTTGTAAAAGCAAGCGGCCGAGAAGCGTTTGAACCAAGTTTCACCGTGGCGTTCACTGCGCTGCATGTTCACTACGTCATACCCTTTACGCCATTTTGATACCATTTGCGGGATCAACTCCGGCGGGTCTTGCAAGTCAGCATCAATCACGATCACCGCTTCACCTTGACAGTGTTCCAGCCCCGCACTCATGGCGGACTCTTTGCCGAAGTTACGGCTTAGTGCAATACAACGAACGTCGCTAGAAGATTGAGAAAAGTTTTGCGCGATCATTAGGCTGTCGTCTTTGCTGCCGTCGTCCACATAGACGATTTCGCAGCGTTCTGGCATTTCATCCAAAACGGCGGCTAAACGACGATGAAATTCAGACAAGACTTCTTGCTCGTTAAAGAATGGCACCACAACAGACAAAACTGTTTTAGGCTCAGTGTGTTGGCTCACCTTTGAAAAGGTTGCAGCGTGAATGTTGAAGGTTGACATGCTACTCTTCCACTAAATCCGATGAATGAATCCAGTCTACAAACATCAATGTGAAAGAGATGTTGTTGACATCTTTTTCACGTTCTTAGTGAATAATGTTCGGTTAAGACGAAGTCTTATTTTCGAAAACCCGCCCACTTGGAGAGAAATACATGAAACGCGTACTTTTAGTCGAAGATAATCGAGAAATCGCAGGCATGCTGTTCGATTATTTTGAGTGTGCAGGTATGGAACTCGATTATGCAGACAACGGCGAGCTCGGCCTGAAACTGGCGATGGAAAACACCTTCGACATCATCTTGCTCGACCTCATGCTGCCACGCATGGATGGCCTGACCATGTGTAATAAACTTCGCGACGCGGGCAACAACACACCGGTACTTATGCTGACGGCGCTCGATAGCCGTGACGATATGCTCAAAGGCTTCCAACACGGTGCGGATGACTATCTGACCAAACCTTTCGATCTGGATATTCTTGAAGCGCGCATGATGGCACTGATCCGCCGTTACCGTGGCACTGTCACATCGAGCAAATTGGAATACGGTGAAGTGTCTATCGACCCAAAAACGCGTAAAGCTTATCGCCAAGATAAACTGTTGGCGCTAAACCCTACCACTTACACCATTCTGGAAATGCTTGTGAAAAGCGCGCCAGACGTAGTGACACGCGAAGAAATTGCCTTCCAACTTTGGCAAGAGAACGAGCCGAACAACGACGTTCTGCGCAGCCACATTTACCAACTTCGCAACCAACTTGATAAGCCATTTGAACAACATGTGCTTATCACCGTGCCGAAAGTTGGCTTCCGCTTGGAGACAGGTGCATGATCAATCGCTTACTTGCTAGCACGCAAAGCACACAAAGTATGACAGGGCGACTCGCTCTGTTTTTCTCTTTTGTGTCGGTCGTGATTGGCATCTTCTGCTTTTTGTTGATTACCGGCTCCCTGCTTTGGTCTGAAGACCGCGTGGGCGAGCGTCGTATTATGGTCGACAAAAAAGAAGCAATTGAACATTTCCAGTCCCACCCAGAGCAAGGCAGTATTCAGCTTGACCTGCTCACCACTGCATACAACGACATCTCATTGGTTGCCGAGCGCTATCAAAAATACCTGATTGGTCAAAAGCACTTTCTTGATGAAGTAGAAGACGGTGAATACTCGCGCATGGTTTACATGAGCACTTACACCTACAAAGGCGTTGAACATCCCGTTATTCTGGTTTCCTTGATTGATGAAATCGAGATCACCTCAGAGGAATTCATTCTCGTCGTCGCTATGGTGCTGTCCATTGTCGCCGTGCTGGTGTTCCTGTTTGGTAGCCTCCTGCTGCGCTTATCACAACGCTTGATTGAACCCGTCAATGCGCTTAAAACTCAACTCGACCATCATCAAGGCGATGCTACGCAAACTTTTAGCGTGCCAGAGGGCTCGGCCAAAGAGTTCCAAACCCTCGCGGATGAGTTGAATGAGTATCGCCACAAAATCAACCAAGTCATCAAGCGTGAGCAAGCCTTTGCACGATACGCAAGCCATGAACTGCGTACACCGTTAACCGTAATGAAAGGCTCAAGCAGTTTACTGGCAAGAAGTGCGAACACGGATTTCCAGACCCGCCAGGTGAACCGAATTCAAGATGCAACGCAGCAGATGTCGACTATGGTGGATGCCCTACTCGGCTTAGTGCGTTACGAGCGTAATGCAGATGATTCACCAGTGCGCAGCATCACCGAAGAAGAACTCATCCAAATCATCTTCCAAAGCCAAGCTCAGGCGGATGAGAAAGCACTCAGCTTTGATGTACAGATCGACGGAAACCCAAAAACGCGCGCTACCAATGCTGTGTTGACCATTATTCTTGGCAACCTGATTCGCAACGGCATCGCCGCGACACCATCGGGATCAATTCATATCAGCATCGGGGAAAACACCATCTCGGTACGTGATGAAGGCGAAGGCTTTTCGACCATTCCACATTCTGATGGGCACGGATTGGGTTTGATGATTGTGGATGATTTATGCCAGCGTTATGGCTGGCAATTTAAGATTGGTACACATCCAGAAGGTGGTTGTGAGGCGGTGATTGACCTTACGTCAGAGCATCAGGAATAACCGAAATGGTTGTACTGAAACACAGACTTTTTATCTGGGTTTAATGGCGTTACACTACGCGCCCTTTTTAAATGGCAAAGGTGACACGGTTTATTCCGTCAGCATCGACATGAAACTCTCAGAAAGTCCTATCACCCAACATAGCTTTAATGGGCACAAATTTTTCCTTAAACGTGACGACATGCTCCACTCCCACTTTTCTGGGAACAAAGCACGTAAGTTTATGACGTTAATGGAAGAGCAAAATCCCGACATCACCACGTTAATAAGCTTTGGCTCCGCTCAATCTAATGCCATGTACTCGCTAGCGGCTCTCGCCCAGATTAAAGGTTGGGCATTTGAGTTTTATGTTCATCACATTCCATCTTGGCTAAAAAGCTCCCCCATCGGAAACTATCGCGGCGCTCTCGATTTGGGTATGAAAATCACTGCCATGCAAGACATCGGTAGCGAACTCCACCCTAGTGAATACATCCACCAGGTACGAAGATTAGATGAGTCGACATTGCTTATTCCTGAGGGTGGACGTTCCCACCTCGCTGAAGCTGGCATCAAACAGTTAGCACGAGAAATTCTTGATTGGACGCGATTGAGAGGTAAAGAACAGTTTACCGTCGCCCTGCCATCAGGCACTGGCACGACCGCTTTATATCTTCATAAACATTTAAGCCCACACGGCATAGAAGTGCTAACTTGCCCTTGCGTAGGCAATGCAGATTACTTAACTGAGCAGTTCAACCAGCTCGGTGAAAACAGCCACCCAACCATTTTAACCGTGCGCAACAAACACCATTTTGGTCGCTTGTACGAAGAAGATTACATCACATGGAAAGCGCTCTTTGAGCAAACCGACCTCGAATTTGACCTGTTATACGACCCGTATATGTGGCAATGCCTCACCCCTTGGTTGGAAGAGAACACTGATAAAACGGTGATTTACATTCACCAAGGCGGGTTACTTGGCAACGAGTCGATGTTGCCAAGGTATCAACGAGAATTTGAATAGCGTGTTCAAATAAAGTTGTTGCTGATTACAATGATTACACTATTTGATGAGCGCCAGAATTTCTTTGAATTCAGGTGCTCGGCAATCTTCGACCATTTCATACAAACACATTTCTAGCCCAGTGAGCACCACACCGTTAGCGGTTAACTTCGCAAGAGCGAGCGCCTTATTGGCAGCGGTTCGGGAAGATACACAATCCGTGACTAATTCAACGCGATAACCGGACTGACGCAGAGAAACCGCGGTTTGATAGACGCAAATGTGGGACTCAATACCGCAAACCAACCAGGTATCCACTTTTACGTTCTCCACCGCGACGTTAAACGTCGCCTCTTTGCAGCCATCAAACGTGTACTTGGTAATAGGTAAATGCGTGCTTTCAAGCACTTCACGAATCGGCTCCGCGGTTGGGCCCAACCTTTCTGGATTCTGTTCTAGCCACAGAATAGGCAAATTTAGTGCTTTGGCACCCTTTACCAGTTTCGTGATATTTTCAATCAGTGAGTCGCTTTCATGCATTAATGTAGCGAGTTTGCCCTGAACATCTACCACAATCAGGCCCGTGTTTCCTTTCGATAACATTTCCACCTCCTATCTTGTGCGACCACAAACCATACTCAACAAGTTGAGCAACAGTTAATGTATCAGAATCCTTTCATATTAGAGCACTAAAACCTAGAAAGATGATCTTCGCTCACACATTTGCTCTTAGTTAAGAGTGGTTTGAACTGACTATTTAAATTTCTCTCGAATTAGCTCAATCAAGGCTTTGACTTTATTGGGCAGAAATAAGGCCGAGGGATAAATCAGAGTAAGATGCTGCTTCGGATGCGCGAATTGAGGCAGCACCTCGACCAACAAACCGTCTCTCAGTGCAGGCTTGGAGTGAATTTGAGGAATAAACGCGATGCCGTTTCCTGCTATCGCCATCGAGCGCAGCAAGTTGAGGTCATCCGAACGCAACGCGACATGCAAATCTGAATCGAGCAAATCGGCATTGTAACGATTAGTTAAAAGGCGATGTTGCTTAAGATCTTCAACCATTTTTACTGGCGGATGCGATTCTAGATAGGCTTTTGACGCAACAAAGTGACTACGATAAGGCAAAAGACTGAACTGCACATAGCTGTCATCGGTGACTTTGACTACGCTCGGAAGAAGCTGCAAATCAAACGATTGACGCTTGAGATCGACACTCTCTTGATGGTTTTCAATCTCGACCGAAATCTCCGGATACCGCGTTGTGTACTCGGTGATGATCGCGTTAAACGCGGCAGAGCTCATCAATGCGGAAGGAATGGCTAAACGCACCTTGCCCGTCAGCTCTTGTTGATATTCATGCATGGCATTTAAACCTTGCTGAATATGGTCAATAGGCTGCCCCACCAACTCAAACAAGCGTTTCCCGTGCTCCGTCAACTCAATGCTGCGTGTTGTGCGGATCAAAAGCTGTACCCCGAGCGATTTCTCTAATTCTTGCAGGCGACGACTCACTTTTGAGCGTTGTAGTTGATTCGCCTCTGCCGCTGCACTTATACCGCCGTGAACCACCGTCTGAGTGAATAGGTAAATATCATCAAAATTAACGTTCATTGTCCTATTTTTAGGTCATTTATGTTCGTATTATCATTCTACTGAATTGTGAGTGACTTCTCTATAATCCGCTATCCAATATGTTTAACGGAACTTGTAATGACGGCTGACCAAAAATTCAAACACTGGATGCGAACTTTGATTGTCCTGTTCATCGTACTATTTTTGTACATTATCATTGCTGACCGCCACGCCCCCTTAACGACCGAAGGACGAGTGCAAGGATACGTTGTCCAAGTCGCACCCGAGGTATCTGGTAAAGTGACCGACGTTCTCATCGAGAATAACCAGTCCGTTCAAAAAGGCGATGTGTTGTTTACGATTGATGATCGTAAATACAAGATAGCACTTGAACAGGCGGAGCTGTCTCTGCAATCCGCTTATGAAAAAGAAGCAACGCTGTATTCTCAACGCGAAGCCGCTCTTGCCAATATTGCCCGCGCACAAGCGACATTTGATAATGCACACCGCGAATACAACCGCTTACTGACGTTATCGAAGCAGAAAGTCATCTCTCAATCGACACTCGATAATGCCTTTGCCCAAAATCAGGTATCACGTGCAGCGCTTAAAGCGGAACGACAAAACTTAAAAGTCATTGAGGCGCAATTAGGCGATCAAAAAGGTCAAAGCACCGCCGTTCGAATTGCCAAAAACGGCATCGAAAAGGCGCAACTTGATTTGGCAAATACCGCGGTACTCGCTCCCAGTGATGGTGTCGTGACCAACCTGCAACTAGAAGTTGGCACGATGGCAAACACCAACATGCCATTGCTGACATTTGTACCAACAGGATCACTCTGGGTAGCCGCTGATTTTCGTGAAAAATCCGTCGCGAACATAGACAAGACTTTCCACGCCTTGGTCACATTTGATGCCAACCCAGGTTCGGTGTACGACTTTGATTTAGCTAGCCGCGATTACGGTGTAGCAGCCGCACAACAAACGCCTAATGGCGCACTAACCAAAGTGGAAGTGAACAACCGCTGGGTACGTGATGCGCAGCGTACACGAGTGAACCTAACCAGCAGCGAAGAGTTACCACCAGCACTGTTTGTCGGCTCTCGCGCTACCATTGTTTTGTACCCAGACAACAGCATTTTCTGGCAGTTGATGGCGCAAGCACAGATTCACCTCGCAAGCTGGTTCCACTTCATTTACTAGGCGGCGACAATGAAAACCTTACGAATTTGGTTCGGCTGCTCTTTAGGGCTAGCGCTAAGCATGATCTTCGGTTGGTCTTACGGATTTTTTGCCATCATGATGCCGCTGTTTATATTGGGCAGAATGGACAACTTTAATATTTCGGCTTTATTGATCGTGTTTTTCTCTGCGGTGTGGACAACCATACAAGCCACATTTTTGCTGGAATACTTGCAGTTTCATCCAACATTAATGACCGTTGCCGTCGGAATCATGATGCTGTTCAAGTGCATTGCAATGATGAACCAGAAAACCTATTTGTTTGGTTACATGGGGCTGTTGGTGGGTTCAATTGTGTTGAATTTTGCCAGCTATAACTTCATGGATATTGAAGAGTTCAACGTCAACATGTGGGTGATGGCGTTCAGCAATATTTTTGTTTGCGCATTCGCGTATTGGTTGTTCCCTGAGCCAAAGTCCCCCGCCGAGCACATTGAGATGTCGACCCCAGTAAAAAGCGATATTGACTACATCAGCCAAGTTGCTATGGGTTGGGTAGTGGCGATGGTGGCATTTATCGTATTCCAAGTAGCGGACTTATATGACTCGCTGTCCGCACAAGCTTCCATTTTGATCATCCTAACCCCAATGACTTTAGCGGGCTCGCTCGCCATGGCAAAAATTCGCATCATCGGCACCGCACTAGGCTGCATCGCAGGGATGGCTGTTCAGCTCATATTGGGCAGTTGGTATGGGCATGGGCTACTCTTTTGGCTCGCCTTTACCATTGCGATGGGGCCATTCTGCTTGTGGCTCACCAAGGGGCAAATTAAAGCGGCTATCGCGTTTTCTGCCATGTCTGCCCTATCGGTTCCGCTGACGACCTCATTGGTGCCAGAACAAAAAGACGCGTTCTTTTCGATCTTGTACCGTTTCAGCTCGATTTTCGTTGCTGTTCTGCTCACCGCGATGGTGATGTGGGTGGTGCATCACTGGATTCGTGTGATATTGCTAAAGCATCCTGAGATGAAGAACGTGGAGTTGAATTAAGCCTTGGCAGAGGCTGGAAACGGGAAATGTATGTCGCTCACTTTACTGTGAGCGGCATTTTTATTTAAAACGGTCACCCTAAACATCGAGGAACGAGCGTGGTTCAGGATCGACTCACCGAGTGCTGTGAAGTTCTAAGGTTATCGTCATTTCCTAGCGAGCTGTAACCCGATTCCTAGTCTCACTTAAACTCGCTGGAATGACCCTATCTTGGAGCTGCTCACATATCGGTTTTGTGGCGAGCGATGTATCTTCCAACATCCATCATCCTGAACAGCGAGGGACGAGCGTGATTCAGGAGCTACCCACCGAGTGCTTTGAAGTTCTAAGGTTATCGCCATTTTCCAGTGAGTTGTTAGTAGATTCCTAGTCTCGTCTAAACTCGCTGGAATGACCCTATCTTGAAACTGCTCTAATACCTAGGGTTGTGGCGAGCAATATATCTTCCAACATCCGTCATCCTGAACAGCGAGGGACGAAGTGATTCAGAATCTACTAATCACGTGCTTTGAAGTGCGAAAGTTATCGTCATTTACCAGCGAGCTGTTATCAGATTCCTAGTCTCGTTTAAACTCGCTGGAATGACGCTATCTTGAAACTGCTCTAATAACTAGGGTTGTGGCGAGCAATATATCTTCCAACATCCGTCATCCTGAACAACGAGGGACGAGGTGATTCAGGAGCTACCCACCGAGTGCTTTGAAGTGCGAAAGTTATCGTCATTTCCTAGCGAGCTGTAATCAGATTCCTAGTCTCGTCTAGACTCGCTGGAATGACCCTATCTTGGAGCTGCTCAAATATCGGTTTTGTGGCGAGCGATGTATCTTCCAACATCCATCATCCTGAACAGCGAGGGACGAGGTGATTCAGGAGCTACCCACCGAGTGCTTTGAGGTTCGTAGACTATCGCTATTTCCCAGCGAGTTGTAATCAGATTCCTAGTCTCGTCTAGACTCGCTGGAATGACCCTCTCTTGGAGCAGAACCAATACCTAGGGTTGTGGCGAGCAATGTATCTTCCAACATCCGTCACCCTGAACAACGAGGGACGAGGTGATTCAGGAGCTACCCACCGAGTGCTTTGAAGTGCGAAAGTTATCGTCATTTCCTAGCGAGCTGTAATCAGATTCCTAGTCTCGTTTAAACTCGCTAGATTGACCCTAATTTTAGTTCATGGTGCGGAGCCTAAGTATTAATATCAACCCACCAACTCTTTACGAATGATCTCCGCACCCGCACTTAACGCATTGAGCTTAGCGGTCGATACTTCACGAGACAAAGGTGCCATACCACAGTTGGTACATGGGTAAAGCTTGTCGGCATCAACGTACTTCAACGCCTCTCGCAATGTGTTCGCTACTTCTTGTGGCGTTTCAATTTCGTTGGTAGCGACGTCAATCGCACCAACCATCACCTTCTTACCGCGAATCAACTCAAGTAACTCAATAGGCACTCGTGAGTTATGACACTCAAGCGAGATAATATCGATATTTGACTGCTGCAATTTAGGGAATACTTCTTCATATTGTCGCCATTCAGTGCCTAGCGTTTGCTTCCAATCTGTGTTCGCTTTGATGCCGTAGCCATAGCAGATATGCACCGCCGTTTCACATTTCAGCCCTTCAATCGCACGCTCTAAACATGCAATGCCCCACTCGTTCACATCATCAAAGAACACATTGAACGCAGGTTCATCGAATTGAATGATATCGACACCTGCCGCTTCAAGCTCTTTCGCTTCTTGGTTGAGGATCTTTGCAAATTCCCAAGCCAGCTTTTCACGGCTACCGTAATGATCATCATAAAGTGTGTCGATCATCGTCATAGGGCCTGGCAGCGCCCACTTGATAGGTTGCTTAGTTTGCTGACGCAAGAACTTGGCATCTTCAACAAACACGGGCTTTGTGCGGCTTACTGGGCCAACCACAGTCGGAACACTTGCTTCATAACGGTTGCGAATGGTCACCGTTTTGCGGTTTTCAAAATCTACGCCGCTTAAATGCTCAATAAAGGTCGTCACAAAATGTTGGCGAGTTTGCTCGCCATCACTGACGATATCAACGCCTGCCAGTTCTTGTTCTTGCAAAGCGACACGTAACGCATCGCGTTTGCCATCAATCAGTTCTTCACCTTGCAGTTTCCACGGTGACCAAAGTTTTTCTGGTTCCGCTAGCCAAGAAGGTTTCGGCAAGCTGCCAGCCGTTGAAGTCGGTAATAGTGTTTTCATCGTCATTCCTTTCTAGATTCTCGTTGTCGATTACGCGTAGTTTGCAGACCATTGTTCAAGCACAGATTGATAAGGTTTGATGAAATGCTCCTCGGCAAATTTCCCTTGTTCAATTGCCAGTTGGCTGCGCTCTTCTCGGTCGTAAACGATTTGAGTTAGCGAGTGGTCTAGGTTTTTTAGGTTTGGCTGGTAGCAATTACCGGCAACCGCGTTGGCATTGTAAATCTCAGGTCGGTAAATCTTCTGGAATGTCTCCATCGTGCTAATCGTACTGATAAGCTCTAGGTTTGAATAATCGTTCAACAAGTCACCGAAGAAGTAGAATGCCAACGGTGCAACGCTGTTTGGCGGCATAAAGTAGCGCACCTGTAAGCCCATCTTCTTGAAGTACTGCTCCGTCAACGAAGATTCGTTCGGCTGATATTCAAAGCCCAAAACAGGATGTTGATTTTCGGTGCGTCGGTATACCTTGTTGTCCGATACGCTCAGACAAATCACTGGCAGCTTTTTGAAATGCTGTTTATAAGACTCAGAATTAACGAAAGCTTTGAACAGTTTGCCATGCAAATCACCGAAGTTCGCTGGGATGCTGAACTGTGGCTGGTTTTTGTTGTGGTCCAACAGCAAAACGCTAAAGTCGTAATCACGAACGTATGAAGAGAAGTTATTGCCCACAATGCCTTCGATGCGCTCGTTAGTGTTGTGATCAACAATGTTAGTTTTGAGCACTTCAATCGATGGGAATGCTTCTCCACTACCTTGGATATCCATATCAACAGAGATGATTTCAAGTTCAACTGAGTAGCGGTCACCTTGCGCGTTATCCCAATATGCCAACGCATTAAAACGATTATCGATCATTCGGAGCGCATTGCGCAGATTCTCTCGGCGGTGGTTTCCGCGAGCCAGATTAGCAAAGTTGGTAGTGATTCGCGTGTTGTCTGATGGTTGGTAATTCTCATCAAAGCGAATGCTTTTGATAGCAAATGTGAAATCGTTATTCATCGTGAGTTGGTATCCTATTTCCTTAGATAAAGCAGACTATTCCTAACTCTGTGCATGGGGACATTTTTTGTTTTTTGGTTTTCCCAATCGTTAGGTTGCACAGCACTTACGACGAACGGTTAGTACAAAAATGACCGTCGCAGTGCCTAACACCAGAGCAGTCCTTTTTTTATACTTGCTTCACGAGTTGAGTAATATTGGTATTGTTTCACATTGAACATGAAGGAAATTCATAGTGGGAGTTCCAACCCTGAGAGAGCTATCGTAGATACTGTTTTTCATTGACACCAATACACGTAACTTGGCGAGCATATTGCCAATATGTGTAATTAAGAAACTGATAAGGGATTAGCAGTACGTAGACCAGTTTTAAGCCGAGAAAACGCATTGTATAAACAAGGCACCAACTGGAATATAGGACAGCGTAACTTAAATATTACTTTTCATACTCCATCGTTTATTCAAGCATTCGTTTAATTAGAAGTACGTTACATTTTATATTCTCGAAACATGATTATTTAATTATCTTATTTATTTCTTTTTCTATCTTTATCATCTTAAACGTAAAGTTTAATTTCCTGCTGTAAAAGCACATATAACTTCATACACGAACATGACAACTTCATTGACGGACTTTATCACTCAACTATTACATTGAGTTCTAAAAAACCAATAACAAAAAACATAAACCACTGTTTTAATTTGAATTGAACCCATAAACCCGAGATAACCACATAACGATACTTTACTTAGTTTGGTATAACAAAAACCCTAAAAATAACATGGCTAACATTTATAAAATTCACTTTTATCAATAAAAAAGCTCAATATAACATTAGAAATGTTAAAATTAAGCAATAACTTAAAAAGGCAAGACTTAATAACCAAATTCTTATTTATTATAGTTGAGAGGTGAATTTAAAAACTATGAGACATTAATCCCACGAATCTATCCTTTTTCTTTTTTTAATAAAAAACAAGATGCACTATTTCACCGCTCATTTATTGAGCTTGAATTTATAACCTGTCCATAATTATAAAGTGCCCATCAAGATAGTTTAAAACAAAAGTCTTTATGGGCTGACTAATAGGAAACAATAATGGAAAAACAGCATCTTTCCGCGAGTATTATCGCACTCGCTTTACTTGGTTCTTTAGCACCAGCACATGCTGAAGATACATTAAAATCTTACACTTCGACGTTGCTTCAGCTTGATGATGGTGATGCACGCTCGAAAAAAATCCGCTTAATTTATTCTTTAGAAAATGTCTGGAACCAATCTTTACTACCAAATGGCGCTAAAGAAGCTAAGTTGATCCTAAATGGCGGCTCTGGCTTCGACATGACTAATGTTCCAAACAAAGAACAAATCTATGGTTTTGCCACTGGGGGAGATTACCGTTACACCGTTCCAACGGCTTTTAAGCTGGCACTGAGCTATTTAAATGGTGCCCCTTTACGCCACATGAGCCATGCTCCAGAAAACACCATTGCAACGGCATCTGTCAGTGAGTCTCTAGATTTTAACCTTGGATTTAGTGCTTCTACTTCTCCAAATATTAGTGGGGGAATCTCCTGGAGCAACCGTGTAACGTACGACCAGCCAGAGTTTCAAACGGTTGCCGATTTTAACCAAGCTAACGAAAGCATTAATTGGTTAATTGAAAACAAGACTATCCGCCATAATACGCCAGCTAAAGACTGGTTATTGTATCGTTGGACCAGTTGTGACATGGGTAATTTGATTGATTACAATGAGTTACCTGTCGTTATGCGTTCAGACTTTAAACCACAAGTCGGCGTCGTATATAGAAAAAATGACATTCAAGATGGCCTAGATACATCAGAGGTCAAGCTGGTTGCTGGTTGGCGAAAAACCAATTACTACTTTGGTCGCGACTGGTGTAGCTGGTATACCACTCCAGAAAATACCTGGAAGAAAAATCGTGATAGCAGTCAATGGACAGAGACTAGCCGAGCCGTAACTATCTCTTGGAATGACGATCTCTACCACTAACTTATTAGCCTGCGGCCACGGAATAAATAAGTGGCCGCTGTATTTACTAATGAAATAAACGGTAAGACATGACACATGACAAGTAACAAAAAACTCTTGACTGGATCGGTGCTAGCACTTGGTGCAGTACTCGCCATATTTCTAATTAATTCAAATAACAAGAATGACCAGACCGAACCTGTTGCAAGCCTTGACAAGCAAATCAAGACAGAAGACGCTGCTACAATAAGTGTAACGCCTCCTGAGAGCAATGCTGCTCAAAAGGTGGTTACCGCTCCTACACCACAAAGTCGCAATGATGATACTTCCGACGTCATTCCAGCTACACCTTGGATATCTGCCCCATTAAATGAACTGAGCAATGAACTGTACGATTTTATTGAAGCTGAACAGGTAAGTTACATCAGTACGACCGACTATCCATTCGACGAGCAAAAGCAAAAACAATTGCGAACATTAGCTAAGCAAGGGGTTCCTATCTTGTTTGACAATACGGAGCCATCCTATTTGGATAGCTACGGTGTCAGCGAAACCAAAGTTGTATCAGAGTATTTTGGTACGGCGTCTGAAGGTGATGTCATCATCGCTACCGGAGTACAGAATGCAGATGGCAGTATTCATTATCTAGTTTTACCTTTGAAGAGCAAAGATCTCAACGATAACAGTAAATTGATTGAGGACACTAAGCTCGCAATCACTCTACTTAAAGAACAAAAGCATGACTTGATAAAAGAGAGACAAAACGAACATCGCGAATAAAAGTAAAGGGAGATAGCCTCTGTATCGCTATTTCCCTTAAAACTCAGTTCTCAATTAAGAAAAGCTCATTTCTCCCTACTTACCGGCACCCTATCCGAAATCACCTTGCCGTCTTTGATGGTGATGATGCGTTTAGTGCGCTCTGCCAGAGCGTTATCGTGCGTCACGATGATCAATGTTCTGCCTTCAGCGTGAAGTTGATTGAACAAGGCTTCAATCTCTGCGCCGGATTTTGAATCCAATGCACCCGTTGGTTCATCCGCTAAGATGATTTGCGGATCGTTGACCAAGGCTCTTGCAATCGCAACTCTCTGCTTTTGACCACCAGAAAGCTGGTTTGGTTTATGGTCTAAACGATCCCCTAGCCCGACTTGCTCTAGCAATTTAGCTGCGCGCTGGCGACGTTCTTTGGCTTTGATACCAGAGTAAACCAACGGCAGTGCCACGTTATCAAGCGCCGTCGCATATTCCAATAAGTTAAAGCTTTGGAAGACAAATCCGATCTTTTGGTTACGAATGCCAGCCAGCTCATTCGCACTTAAACTTGCGACGTTTTGGCCGCCAAGTTGGTACTCGCCATCGGTGGGCTTATCTAAACAGCCGAGCATGTTCATCAACGTTGATTTGCCTGAACCGGACGGGCCAAGAATCGAAAGAAACTCGCCTTGATTAATGGTTAAGTCAACGCCGTCTAGCGCGCGAACTTCCGCCTCCCCGCTTGAGTAGTATTTACAGATGTTGGTCAGCTCAACAAGCGACTTGTTCGACATGTTCTCTCCAGAGTTATTGTTGTTATTCACTTTGTAGCGCCTCCAACGGGCTGACTTTTGCGGCTCGGTTTGCAGGTAACCATGCAGATGCCACACCAATTATCACTAAGGTGAGGATGACAATCGCGACAACGACCCACGACAACTCAGGGACAGGTTTACCCAGTTGTTCATAAAAGGCATTGCCCTCTAAAGGAATGGAACTGATGGCAGACACCAGCGCGTACGTCACGGCTAACCCAAACGCCCCCCCCATCATCATTGTCAATAAAGACTGTACTAAATAGTGCATGCGAATAGCCGTTGGGGTTGCACCGACTGCCATGCGCACACCGATATCACGCGTAGATCGCTTTACGGTGGCATACATCACATTGGCGATGCCAACGCCAGCAACAGCTAACG
The DNA here is from genome assembly GCF_033344235.1 of Vibrio sp. Vb1554. Taxonomy (NCBI): domain Bacteria; kingdom Pseudomonadati; phylum Pseudomonadota; class Gammaproteobacteria; order Vibrionales; family Vibrionaceae; genus Vibrio; species Vibrio sp. Vb1554. The sequence continues at coordinate 17,222 of NZ_JAWPOJ010000007.1, forward strand.
TCACGAAGCCGATAATGCCAAGGAAACTCTGCAAACCTATCAGAAACTGCTGCATACTCTTTTGCTTAAGGAACATATCATCAACTTGGACGACCTGTTCATCACTGACACTTGCCCCGTGTTTACGGGCAATCACTTGCCTGATCGTCTTTGCTAAGGCTTCTCGGTCTACATTTGCTTGTGGCTGCACATTGATGCCACCAATTTCACCGTTGACATGAAATCGCTTCCACGTCGCTAACGGCACAAAGCTGGAATAGTTGATAAGATCCCCCAGTTCTATTTGGGCGCTGTTTTTCTCCAATACGCCCACAACAGTGAACTCCTCATTGCCGATTTTTACCTTTTTCCCCACAGGGTTGACTTGCAATGTGACTGCCGCAAACCAACTAAAGTCCTCATTCGGGTTGAATAAGTCGGCTGCCAGTTCATAACCCAGTACAACGACTTTGCGCGTCTCTTTTTGATCGAGTGGATTTAACCATCGCCCCCCCGCCATCGGCACCAAATTGGTCATGGATTGAAACTCGCTCGTGACCGCTAACGGCTCTTGCCACGAGCTTCTGTCACCAACGGTGATACGCTCTTTCCACTTCGCCGTTGGCGCAACGCTTTTTACATCGGGTAACGCTCGAACGACCTCTGAATCGTCCATTTTTAGTGTCAGAAACTTACCTTGGTGAAAAGCACCGTGGTCGACGGTGGCCATCCCTCCGGTCAAATAAATCAAGTTGCCGTTACCATTTTGTGCGGTTTTCAATACGCCCTGACGAATACCCTCACCTACCGCCAACATAGCAGCGATACAAAGGGTCGCCCACGCTACAGCCAGAATGGTCAAACCCAGTCTCAGCTTTTCTGCGGCCATTTCTTGGAAAATTTGTCTCATCGGTAACAACATGACTAGGCCCTCGCACTCAAAGCAATGACTGGCGTGAGACGCGATGCTCGCCTTGCTGGGAAATACGATGCCATCAATGCCAAGATAAGCGTCACAAGTAAAGACCAAGCAATGGAATCTGGCGTGATCACAGGCAAACCAATCCATTCCGGTAATGCCATGCTGCTTAGGACAGATACCACGGCATACGAAAACATCAGACCTAATTCCGTGCCCACAGCTACCAAAATAAGCCCCTCAAGAATAAACTGACTGAGTATGGATTTTTGAGTCGCCCCGATCGCCAAACGCACACCGATTTCACGCGTGCGCTCCGTGACAGATAAAAACATGATGTTGGCAACGCCAAGCGCACCGACCGCCATGGTCATCGCGCCGCTCGCTCCAAGAAAAATCTGAATGCCACGTAAAATTCCACTGATGACCGCCGCACCTTCACTAAAATCGGGTAATTCGACCGCATCTTTATCACTTGGGTCAAAATGAAGCTGCTTGGCGAAAAAGTTCACGATATTTTGTCGAAACGACGATGCATCCATCCCTTCTCTCGGCTTCATCAATACCATCCAAGGTTTCGCATCCCACAAATCGCGGTACGTTGTTTGAGGAATGAAAACCGTGCGGCTATCGCCGAATGAAATGCCAGTGTCCTCACCAACGGTTATCCCAATCACCAAAAACGGAATGCCGTTGACTTTGAGCCTATCCCCGATTTGGATTCCGCCCATTTGCGCAATTTGATCGCCTAACACCGCCACGCGAGTGTGGTTGTCCATATCACTGGGTGACAGGTTTCTCGAACCGGATTGCAGCTTGCGTTGCATTAAAGGAAAGTAAGACGTATCAATACCGCTGACCGTACTCGATAAATTCTGTCCTTTGAGATTGGTGATATTCGCATCCCATTTGGCGTAAACGCTCGACGCCTGTTGCACGAAGCCCGACTGTTTGATCATGTCGACTTTTTCTTGTGGAATATCAATTTGTCGCCTTGAAGGTAACCCTTGCCACGGTTTACTGGTGCTCGATGGAAACACCACTTGCACATTGTTGATCATAAACGAAAACGACTGGGTCTGATGGCGATAAAAGCCTTCGCCAAGTGCGATTAACACCACCACAGAGATCACGCCCCAAGCAATCGCGATAATGGCTAGCACGCTCTTCATGCGGTGCGCCATCAACGTTTGCCAAGTTTGTTGCAATAGGCTGCTCATGAATGAAAAGCCCGAGAGATCAACGCCATGGTATCGTCATCGAGTTTCCCTGCGGTTTGCAGTAAGCCGATTCTCTTACGCCAGTAGCTGTACAAGTTGGTTTGCAGACTGTTTTTCGCCTCAAACAAGCTGTTGTGTGCGCTGATAACTTCCGACACTTCAAGCAGACCAGCGTCGTAAAGTTTCTCTTTGCTTTGCAACACTCTGGCGCGCGACTCAACCAGCTCGTTCGCTATCAAAACTTGATTCCAGTTGATATCGACCTGCGTAAACTGCTGAATAACTCGTTTCTGAATATCAATTTCCACTCTACGCATATCTTGCTTGGCGCTTAAAATGTTCAACGATGCTTCGTCCACTTTCGCTCGCACTGCACCATTGAGGTCAATCGGCAAACTCAAACTAATCCCAGCGTTAAACTCGCCGTTTGAACGATTGTCACCATCGCTGTAGCCCACACTGCCTTTGACGGTCGGGTAGTATCCACCCTTAGCTGAATCTTTCGCGAACTCGCTCGCTTTCACCATCTGCGCCGCCACCAACAGCTCTGGACTGCTGTCTGTCGCTAGCTTTAGCCATTGCTCCTGAGAGTCCACCAGCATCGGCGGCTGAATTAGAGAATCCGTTCGAATTTGGTCGACACTCTCCGGCATTTGATTGATTAACGCCGCAAGCTCTGCTTTTTTCACTTCGAGATCGGCTTTTGCATTGAGGATACTTGCTTGCTCAGAGACTTGATTCGCTCGCATCTCTTCAACATCAACCGACTTCACTTTGCCTGCTCGATAGCGTTTCTCAATGATGTTGAGAAGTTCTTTCCCCTCCTCCAGCTTGGACTGTGCCAATTTGAGGTCGCCCTGTGCGCTTGCCACATCTAGGTAAGCGGTGAGCAACTTCTGCGCAAGCTCGTTATGTGATTGAGATAGCTCTAACTGTGCTTTGAGATAATTGGCATTCGCTTGATCCAGTTCCGACCACAAGCTGCTATCCCAAATAGTTTGAGATAAGGTCGCGCCGTAACTGTTCGAATGGCTTGAGGACTCATTCCAATCCGCTGACGCACTGGCACTTAAACCCGGCAATAACGCACTGCGGCTACTCTGTACGCCAACCTCGCCAAGCTGGACGCCGATTTTCGCTTTTTCGTAATTTGGATCGTTCTGCTTTGCTTGTTGCCAAGCTTGTTCAATAGAAATTGCGTAGGTCGGCAAACTGAGCGTGGCAGCCAACAATGCAAAGGCGATTGTTGATCGTTGCAGCTTAACCATGCGCCGCTCCCATCATACTGTTGTCGATAACCTCTTCATCAAGCTCCACGCCGTCAAGCACTTCGACATTGATGCCATCTGACAGACCGAGTTTCACAGGTTGTTTATGAAACCCTTGTTCTGAGCTATCGGGGATCAGAACATTCGGTGCGTCACCATCAAATTGCAGAGCGCGCTCCGGTAGAGTGAGCACGTTTTCAGACTTCTTCAGAATGATTTGAGCCGTCGATGAAAAACCAGAACGAAGCAACACATCTTGTGGGATCTTGAGTTCTCCCACTTCAACCTCAAAACCGTTATCAAAACTTTTTGCAGAAGCATTGCCCTCTGGTGAGTTAAGGTTCTCAGATTGAATCGCCACTTTGGTTAGCACACCAGAAATCGCCACATCAGGATAAGGCGCAACCGTCAACATAACGGGCATTCCCGGAGACAACTGCGCAGCATCATGCTCACTGACGCTACCTTTAAAAATCAGACTGTTCATGTCGGCCAATGACATCATTTCAGTCGCGGCTTGGCTTGATTGAGTCGAGATGATCGGCTCTCCGACCTCAACTTTCTGGTTGAGTACCGTGCCATCAATTGGCGCGTAGATCGTCGACGTTAAACGTGCATCGCCGATAGACGCCTCGCCACTGCGGATGAGTTCGAGATTCTGGCGCTTTTGCAATACGTCCGCTTGCGCAGATTTGACTGCCGAGCGCGCACTTACGTATTCGTCGTAGTTACTTGGAATAATGTCCTGCTTGACCAAGCTTTCTAAGTTGGACAGTTTTTGTTTGGCGGATTCCAGATCGGCTTCGCTACGCATGAGTTCTGCCGATGCATCCGTTAATGCTTGGGGGGTTGGGTTTGGACGCACTTTGATCAGCGGCTGGCCTTGTTTCACCTTTTCACCAACTTTCGCGTAAATTTCACCGACGATACCGTCGATTTGTGACTTGATAGACACAGAGTGTGCAGGGACAATTTTACCAACAGCCACCGCTTGTTTTTCAATCGTGCCTTTTTCCACAATCAATGTAGGCAGTAATTCTGGTTGAGCGGCAGATTGGAGATAGAAGTACGCAGCACCGCCGAGCAGCGCAATGCTCACTGCGGAGACAAGCCAACGTTTCGTCATTATTTATTCCAACAATTATTGGGTAGTCTAATGACTACTCCTAAAACACAAAGTTGAAGGAATAATATCCTGCTTTAATAGCGGTTTGGTTGTCACAGTTGGTATGGTTTTGTCAGTCACCTCTGACAATCAAAGACTAAAAAAATCTCGAGGAATCATTCAGCAAAGACGCTGTCTACGATGGCGACTAACATGCTCTGTAACCGCTCGTTTCAACCACCACCCTTTTCATTCTGAACAATGTGCAAAATGGCGCTGTTCTGTATCCAAGTGAGCGGCTGTTTCTTGAGCGTTTAATATGTTCTCTTGATTAGCCTCAAACTCAGCCCCCGTTCCAGGCCAGTAATATGTATCTTTATCACGACATAGTGTGAGAATGACAGGATCATTGTGTATATTGGGCTCATCTCCTAGCTCGCCATACATACTGAAAGTAATCTCAGACCCAACGTCTCCACGAAGTTTCTGAATCACTTCTGCTTGAACTTTAAAGAGAACATCTTCCTCGTGTTCAGCAAACTTTTCAAAACCTGTAATTTTCACCACTGCAGAATAGGGCGTTTGAAATATCGCATCTTTGAGTACCTCATTCTGAGAGTACACTCCCTGTGAAGCACAAGCTGATAAGCTCATACAGCCTAGCAAACTTATAAATTTCTTCATATTTAGCTTTCCGTTCCTGCTAAGGCAGAGCCTTTTGTATATACAGGTAAAGTACCTTTTGTTTCATCGTAGTTACTCGGTACTACGAACTTGTCCCAGACATCAATAGAGTACTTTGCTATGTTGACTTGGTTGCTTTGGTTTCCTCCTAACATGTACAAATGCCTACCACCTTTTCTCGATTTAATCCCTAGAGCTCCATGTATAGGTTCTGAGATGTTTTTACCAAAACCCTTCCACTCCTTTGCTCGATAAGCTTCTTTTACTGGAGTGATTCCGTGTTGTTTAAAAACCCAAGCGGCAAACGAACCACACCAAGCATTTTGACCTCCAGAGTCATCAGTGCCCCAGAACTTAGATGCTGTAAAATACTCTAAAATCCTTGGATTGCCCTTAGTGCCTGAAACTTCTTTTTGTCCAATTTCTCCCAACGCTGTTTTCATCCAAGGTACTTTGGTTACTAGTTTTTGAGCATCATGAGGATCATTTTTCAATGAGCTATAGGTTGGTAATCCATTGAGCTTACGATGAGTTCTACCATTTACGTCGATCCGACCATCTGGCTTTACCATATAAAGTAGCTTACGCTGACACACTTTTATTGCCTCTACTGTTTTCGACAAATGAGGACTCCGCCCTAACGAGCCATCAACAACCAACAGTCGGGTAAAACCTATTCTCTTTTGGTTATCATTTAAAAATTGTTGAACTGCTTTAACATCATTTTTCGAATTAGTGCCATTTATACCAACAGAGCCACGGATTTTTAATCCCATTCTCGTTACCTTTATAACCAATCATATAATTAAGAAAGTACGCTTTAGCGTGACAACAATAAAGATAAAATGTTGTTTTATACGATTAGCCATACGAGGGAAATTAGGTGTTGAAAATATAGATTACAAATAAACTCAGCTCATATCACTAAAAACATCTATTTAGCATCTTTTGGTCACGCTTCAAAGCAGAACAGCCAGATGTTTTAAACCATGCGTATTAATAGACGAAAAATGTTTATAAAAGAACACTTAAATTAACATAGTAAAACTATCAATTACTATTTTAAATTTAAATAAAACTCCTTTTTAAGGTCAATCTATAATTAAATTTATCAAACTTTAATTTTTTATTAAATTGAGCTTTGATTTATTAATCTGACTATTTAACTAATTTCATTTCAGTTAATTGTATTTTTTGGCATGTTAGCGGGTGATGGCGGCGCCAATAACACCGACCCATTTTCAGAAGGAATAACGGACGATAACCAATGGATTGTGGAAGAACCACACATGATGATTATTACCCTAGACCAAGTGTTGCTCGACTCTCTACCAACCGGTTCAAGTTATGATGGCCCATACGTGATGTGGAATGGTATGCCATACGCACACATTATTATTCCCGTTAGAGCGAGAAAATAAAAAGAAAAAATCCGATACTCAATATTTTGAATATCGGATTTTTATTGCGTTATCGAGCTAACCAAATTCTCGTTAATATTCCTATCGGAGTAGTAACGCCAGTTGTGACGGAGGAAATTTCACCATTTCTTAAAACATAAATGGTTGGGGTCACGCTAATTTTCCATTCGCGCATAATATCGCTTGAAGGATCGTTTATGTTTTCGAAACGATATTCTTTTGCCCTCATAAACTGCGCCACACGCTCATTCGGTCCCGACGATCCAGAAACGCCAACTACGGTGTAGTCATCACTCAGCCAACTCACGCTTGGGCTTACAAATTTACAAGCGGGACACCAAGTCGCCCAAAAATAAACAACGACAGGTTGTTCATAACTTTGCGCGATTGCATCGAAGTGTTCGCCATCGCTCAAGACTGAGCTCAATGGTGGTGACTCCTGTTTAGGAATATCTTTAGTGCGATACCAATCCATCGCGATGGAAATGACGGTGACAATGAGCACCATCTGTACGATTTGAACGAGCCAATATCGGAATGTTCTACGCCGCTTTGTCGAACTCATTGAATAGCTCCCCCACTCGCTTGCTTCACCGCACTTAAAACAACATCATCAGTCAGAATCACAGGTAACGGGATACCTTGCGGCGCTGCCGGGCCATAGACGATGTTAAACGGCACACCGTAACGCCCATGAGCTCGTAAAAAGTCAGTTACCGAGCCGTCCGGATGTGTCCAATCCCCTTTTAACGTCGCTACATTAGGGCTTTGCAGCAATGAGTAGACAGGATCTTGCCAGATCACACCGATCTTGTTCGCTTTACACGTGACACACCAATCCGCAGTGACATCCACAAACACCACTCGCCCATTATTGACGTGATCTTCAATCGCCGAGTTAGAAAGCTTCTGCCACGCTAAGTCCTCAGGAAGCGGTGTCGCCCATTGGTCGGCAGTGACACTACCAAGTAACAGGCCACCAGCTATCAACACTAATGACGCAGTTCCGGATACAGCAAGCGCTTTCTCACCATACACTTTCTTAACTCTTGCCATCATTACAACAAAAGCAACCACAGCGATGAGTGCAATCCATAACATAGGTACATGATTTGCCATTAATGAAAGTAGCCAAACGCTGGTTGCCAGCATCATTATGCCAAACGCTATTTTAACGACATTCATCCACGAGCCAGGCTTTGGTAGTTTCAGCGCGATATTTGGAAACACAGCGACTAAGAGCCAAGGCAGTGCCATACCCAATGCTAATGCTGTAAAGGTTGCAAATAACGTTAATACGTCGGCACCCAAGGCAAACGCCACGGCCGTTCCTAGAAAAGGCGCGGAGCAAGGCGTCGCAAGCAATGTGGCAAACATACCTTGAACATAGTGACCAACTAGGGAGTTATCACCTTTCGAGGCTAGCCATGTATTGGTACCCGATGATAGACGGACTTCAAACAGCCCCAGCATATTGGCCCCAAACAAAGTGGTGACCAACACCATCAAACCTAAGAACCAAGGGCTTTGAAATTGCACGCCCCAGCCAATGGCATTACCTGTTAGCTTAAGCACCAAAATAAAACCAGCGAGAATCCAGAACGACGTTAATATACCAAGTGACGAGGCAACAAACTGAGCGCGAATTTGACGACGCTCGATACCTTGAGCGGCAACAATACTACTTAGCTTCATCCCCAAAACCGGAAGAACGCAAGGCATAATGTTAAGAATTAAACCGCCGAGCAACGCGAATAGAAAAACACTCGTTAGAGACGTGCTCGGCAACGGTTCAACTATTGCCTCAGCAGTTGCTTGAGTGGTTTCTTCTGCTAGTAAATTGGTGTCTTTGATGGTCACAAACAGCGACTGACCATCTAACTCCACATCGCCCAGCCAAGTATCAACGATATAGCTCGCGGTGACGATGTTTCCTTCTTGATGCATTCCTTCAAGCTTGAAGCTATAGTCTCGCGTTGCTTCATCGACACCATCCACCAGCACTTGTGGTTGTTGCCAACCCTGACTGTTCTGTAGCTTGATTTGTAGTTTTGATTGGTTCGCATCCCAACTCGCCTGAGTAACATCAATAAACGGCGATGGCTGCGGCACGTTACTCACTGCTTGAGCGTAACTGAACATCACGCCTTCATCGACTGTTAGATCAGAAGGCAAGAACGTCAATTGAATTTGATAGTCGGTCAGCACACAAATCGTCGTACAAGAAGAAAGTGTCAGTACCGCATCAATCGTGACAGGTCTGGACATGTCTTCGACGTGCAGCGTCATGGGGAACAAAGTATCGCCTTTATACCCAAGAGTCTCGATACCTAATAGTTCGAATTTTTGTGGGTGCGGCCATTGCCAATCCACTTTGGATAAATTTTGTGAATTTTGCCAATCAATAGATGGTGCTACGCCGCCCTCACCAGGTGAACGCCAGTAAGTTTTCCAGTCTCCGGTTAACTTGACATCCAAATAACCTGTAAGTGTTTTGGCTTGCGGATCTTGTTGACCAGTGAGCACAAAGCGCGTTTGCACTGGAGGATGTTGTGGGTTGGTTAGCCAACCTGTATCAGTAGTTTGAGCTGAAATACTCAGAGAGAGCAAACTCAAAGCAAGCGTCATAAAAAACATGAACGCAAACTGAGTCAGTTTAGTAATTTGATTCATAGTGATTCCTAGTTAAAAGACAAAGGTGCTAAATAACTGACGCTAGTGGTCAGAAAGCACGCTTTTATTCTCGGAACACACAGAAAGTCAGATGGACTCGATACTTACGGCCTATCGGTTCCGTCCAATGTTGCGCACCAATATAGGCACTGCACAACCAAATTGCCGAAGCAAAAAGACCGACAAACAGAACAACAATAAATACATCGAGTTGATGTTGAGAAAACTGAATTAACTTTTCAGACAATTCGCACTTGCTAGTTTCTTTAGTATCAATCGACTTGACGCTCGAACGCTCATCAGCAAGTGAAACCGCAGGCGCTTCCGTCTCATATTTCATAGAGCATGACGATGCAAAGCCTGAATTTTGCATCAGACACACAACGACCACCCAGCCAATAATCGCCAGTAGCCATTTTGCCCGCTTATGTGGCGTGTGATGTCGTTTAGTCAACAAACTCATAAGAATTCAGATAAAGTAAGAACGAAGAAGATAATACGCGAGTCGTCATAAAGCTCAAGTTGTATCCTCTAAATAACCTTAAGAGGCTTCACTCGCTAAGCTTTAATCTAGCCTGCCATAAATATATGCCAACTCTGCGACGGTTTTTGCCGAGAACTTCTTCAATAGATTGGCTCGGTGTACTTCAACCGTTCGCATTGCTATGCAAAGTTCGTCAGCAATACGAATGTTGCGCTTTCCTTCAATAATCAAACGTAAAATGTCTTTTTCTCTAGGTGTGAGCGATTCATAAGCCGATTTAGCTGCTGCCATATCGAGGTTTGTGGCAGACTGCGCCTGTCCCTGCAAAATGGCTCGTGCCAGTTCATCGCCTTTGACTGGTTTTTGGAAGAAATTGACCGCCCCAGCTTGCAATGCATCGACCGCCATCGGAACATCACCATGCCCTGTCAGATAAATAACGGCCAACGGGCTGTTGGCTTGATTTAAAACTTGGTGCACTTGCTGACCACGAAGGTTGGGCATTCGGCTATCAAGGATCACGCATCCGGCCTGATGAATGTTCACTTTATCGAGAAAAGATTGCCCATCAGCAAAAGTCGTCACGTTGAAGTCATGCTCTTCCAGCATAAAAGCGAGCGAGTCACGCACCGATTCATCATCATCGACTACAAAAACAGGTAGCTGCTTTTCACCGCTGCTCATTGAATGCTCCTATGCCTAGTTCAGATTAGTTTTGATATGGAAACACAAGCTCAACCAAACAACCATGTGGTGCTGTCGAGCTGATGACAAACTCGCCACCATGCATTTCCATCACATCGCGACAAATGGCTAACCCCAGCCCAAGCCCTTCTTCTTTGCTACTCACAAACGCTTGAGTCGGATTCTCTTGCTGCAACCCTGTACCATTGTCTAACACTCGAATGGAAAGTTGATTGACTTGGTAGTCACTATGCAGGGCAATTTTACCTTGATAACCTGACGAGTGATATTTCTCTTGGAACAAAGTACACGCATCAATCGCGTTACTGATCACATTAACTAAAACCTGTTGAACGCCCACAGCGTCGACAAGTACCGGACGGACGTTCCCTTCTATACTGGTCACAATCGAAATATTTTGCTTCTTCATTCGAAAATGGAGCAACTCAATCGTGTCATCAATGAGTACTTGAGGATCGCACGGCGCTTTGTCGACACTACGCTTGCGGATCAACGTTCTTAAGCGCTGAATAATTGCATCGGCTCGTTCAACTTGGCCCTGTATTTTCTCAAGCACTGGGACAATATCTTCATGAGGGCGCTTTTTGGCCAAGCGAAGTAAACCGCCTTCACTGTAATTGCGAATGGCCGCCAATGGCTGATTGAGTTCATGGGCAAGACTAGTGCCGATTTCTCCGACAATCGCGACTCTTTGTGAGTGTTCTAACTGTTCGCTTTTCTCTTTTAATCGTAACGATGTCTGCTCCAACGCTTGCTTACTCTTGCTAAATCGATACTCAAGCCAAAAGTGGTACGCGTTCAACACAATAACAAACATGAACAGCGCCCATGCCCATTCTTGATGACTACGCAGCCAGCGCAATGCTTCTTGCCACCAAGGTTGTTGCAACGGATGGAGATCCAACGCCTGATAAAGTTTGTCGATGCTCAGCAAGCTGACGGGGGACGTCCAACCTGACGCGCCTGCCGCAATAACCGCAGGGTGTTCAGGTGGCATCGCTAACAATACTTGCGCAATCTGTTTGGCAATCTGAGCTGAGCCGCGCTCTGTTTTGGCAAATGACCAGTTAGGATAAAGCGGTGTGGAAACAGCGCATAACGAGCGCTCGTTCGGCTGTTGATTTAAAACTCGGTAATTACCCGGTTGTAAAAGCCCTTCACTTAACATCTGTTCCAATAAACAAGCAGGGACGACGGCCGCTTCCACATTGCCATCACGTAATTGATACAGGTTGGCATCAATAGGAAAACCAAGATAGCGGACATCAGAAAAGAAATCGTTTGGATTAAGCCCCATTTTGACTATTTGATAGCGCATCGTTAGATAACCACCAAAGGCTTTTTCTGATACCGCCGCAACGCGACGTCCTGAGACATCTTGCACCGTTTGATAACTTGAATTGGCTCGAACCACAAGCGCCGAACCAATGCCGTAGTTCGAATTTTGCGGCGCTCGGCTGGTTAGCGTTGCCATCCACGATAGCGCGTATTGCCTGCCCAACCGCACTGCTTGACCTGGGTTGGTTAAGATGAAATCCATGGTCTGAAACTTCACCGCTTCGCCCATTTCATCCAAGTTAAGGGGATGAAGAACAAAATGCACATCGGAAATTTGCTGATTGAGCCAATCAATGGTCGGTTGCCATCTCTGCTCGGCATAAAGATGACCACGTATCGCTAACACGCCCACTTCGACTTTTTGCTTGGCCTGTGGCTGCTCTGCTTTTTGCTCTTGCAGATCTGCTTGTTCAGAAACTGCGCCGTGAGCCAAAGATGCAAAGGCAACTAAGCAAAGAACCCAAAACTGAAGCAACCGTGGCGTTTTGTTCATGATGAGTAGAATCGTTCCTTCGAAAGTAATGGAGCAAGAATAACAGCTACCCTTGGTAAACCACATTTGTTTTAGATCAAGTTTGATCTGGGTATGTGGAAATCCACAATATAAGCCTCGCAGTGCATTTCTCACAATGGAATCAGTCAATTCAAATACAACAAAAAAGCAGGTGAGTTATGGATTCCACCAAACGTCGCTTTCTCAGCGCGGTCACAGCCGGAGCCGCGTTAATTCCAGTCGCAGGCATTGGCACGGCAACTGCGGGAAACATTATTCGAAATAACCAGTCCGCTGACCGAAAAGGACAAGTCGGGAAGCGTTATGCCATGGTGATAGATTTGCGTAAATGTGTCGGATGCCAGGCTTGCACTGTGGGTTGCAGCATCGAGAACCAAGCGCCTATCGGTCAATTCCGAACCACCGTAAAGCAATACGAAGTTACGTTAGATGATGGCTCTACCACGCGAGAAGCAAAAGCCTTTATGCTACCGCGCCTTTGTAACCACTGCGACAACCCACCTTGCGTGGCAGTGTGTCCGGTTCAAGCAACCTTTCAGCGCAAAGATGGCATTGTCATGGTGGATAACAGCCGCTGCGTCGCCTGCGCGTACTGCGTACAAGCTTGCCCTTACGATGCTCGCTTTATCAATGAAGACACCCTCACCGCAGATAAATGTACCTTCTGTGCTCACCGTCTAGAACAAGGTCTATTGCCTGCCTGCGTGGAAACCTGTGTTGGCGGTGCACGTGTAATTGGTGATTTGAATGATCCATCAAGTGAAGTCCGCCACTTAATTGCGAAGCACCAAGACGATATCAAAGTGCTAAAACCCAATGAAGGCACCAAGCCTCACGTGTTTTACATCGGCATGGATGAACGCTTCACCAGCCACATCGACGGACAACCTGCTATTTACGACCCACAGGGAGAGCGCGCATGAACATCACCGAAGTGTTAGTCCAACCTCAAGCGATGGCTTGGCTCCCGTGGGCGGTGCAATATTTCTTCTACATCGGTTCGGCTTATGCGGCTGCTGTTTTATTCCTAATCGCCCTATTATTTGAAAAACACACCAGTCACAGACTGCGCGCTGCGCTTGTTCTGACGCTGGCCATCGGCGCCATCGTGGGGCCATTAGCGTTAACTGGCGACCTTCACCAACCGGGACGCGCATGGCATTTTTACGCACACATCACTCCGTGGTCATGGATGTCTTTAGGGTCGCTTTTCTTGCCTGTTTTCTCAGGTTTAGCGGTAGTGACTGCATGGCTGTATCTCCGCGAGGATCTGATCAACTTACGTAATCAGCCAGGGAAAGTACTGCCTCTAATTTCAAAGCTGTCACTGGGTGACTGGGCGCTCTCTCGTAGAGTCATGCTTATGGTGTCTGCCATCACGGTGCTATCAGGCATCACCATTGCAGTCTACACAGGCGCTGAAATTGCGGTCGTTAAATCGCGCTCTTTATGGCACCAACCCGCGTCACCAATTCTTTGGTTTGTCACTGCATTTATGGGCGCTGTCGGATTTTCTCTGCTGATTTGGTTACTGCTGCCTAGTCAGTCAAAGACGCTGACATCTGGCGATACTAATTTACTGAAAAAATCAGTGGTTACCAGCGGTGTATTAACGCTGATACTGCTACCGATTTGGGCATCCAACAATTCCGCATTTTCGCTCTATTCTAGCGAACAATGGATGCACAACATTGCCCTGCTCACTTTTGTCGTTTTAGGTTGTGTTTTGCTCGCTTTCATCTTCTTGCGCGATACCAAAAAGTCCGCATCAGCCAGATTTCGTCACGTCATAGGGCTCAGTTTTGTGTCTGCTGCCGCACTGGAAAGTGCATGGCTGATTCGCTGGTTTACCATCATGGAAGTGCAAACCATCGCCAAGTTCGATGCAGGGCTGTATCCATACCAACTCACTATGGATGGAAATGGCTGGATAGGCATTATCGGCATGCTCGGATTATGGCTTGCACTGGCACTGCTCGGTTCGGAGCTGGTTCAGCCAAAACAAAAGATCGAAGTAAAAGCCTCATCACCCACCTTAACTGAACGCTAATCAAAGGGGATTTCATCATGGATAACAAACGCCGTCAGTTTTTGAAATCAGGCATTGCAGTGGGTGGGCTTGGCGCATTCGCTGCGGGTTACGCCACCACCACCAAACACATGGTCGAGGGTGCGCTCGAAGGCACTGCGGGAGAAAAAACGCGTGATATTCACCACGGTAACTCGCTTGAACCAGAGTACACGGTCAACAGCAAAGGCAACCTAATCCCTAATCCAAATCAGCGCGTTGCACCATCGATGTGCTTTGGTTGTTGGTCACTGTGCGGATTGCGTGTACGCATTGATAACCGCAACGACGAGATTTTGCGTATTACTGGCAACCCATATCACCCACTCTCTCATCAACAACACATTCCGTTCGAAACGCCAGTCAAAGATGCTTATTTAAGTTTGGCAGGAGAAGCGGGCCTTGAAGGTCGTTCCACCGCCTGTGCAAGAGGAAACGGGATGTTAGAAATTCGCAACAGCCCGTACCGTATTACTCAGCCACTGAAACGAGTTGGCAAACGCGGTGAAGGAAAATGGATTCCGATCAGCTACGAGCAATTGATAGAAGAAGTCGTAGAAGGTGGTGATTTATTTGGTGAAGGCCATGTTGATGGCTTACGCGGCATTCACGATTTAACAACGCCCGTAGATCCTGAAAACCCAGAATATGGACCGAAAGCCAACCAATTGTTAATGACCAACGCCGGTAACGAAGGCCGAGACGACATATTCAAACGCTTCGCGTTCAACAGCTATGGTACACGTAACTTTGGGCATCACGGCTCTTACTGCGGCTACGCATTTCGTGCTGGCAGCGGCGCATTCATGAACGATTTAGATAAGAACGCACACTTGAAGCCAGACTTTGATAATGCGGAATACATCATCTTCATCGGTATGTCGCCTGCGCAAGCTGGCAACCCTTTTAAGCGTCAGGCGCGCCAACTCGCCAATGCGCGAACAGAAGGTAGCTTGGAATACACCATCATCACGCCAAGTTTGCCTACGGGTTCATCGAGCTTGGCCGCCGGTGACAACAACCGCTGGATACCAATCAAACCGGGTACCGACTCTGCCCTCGTGCTTGGCATGATCCAGTGGATCATCGAAAACCAACGCTACAACAAAACCTTCTTGGCGCAGCCGGGGGCAAACGCGATGAAACGAGCCGGCACCGCGCACTGGTGTAATGCTACGCATCTCGTGATAAGCGATAATCAGCACCCGAGAAACGGCACGTTTTTACGCGCGTCGGACTTGAATCTGCCATTCGAGGGAGAAGCGTTGTCTGACTCCGACCCGTACGTCATCGTGGATGAGCAAAGCGGCGAATTTGGTGTTCATACCCAAGCTGAGGAAGCGGCACTGTTTGTCGATAAAACGGTTTCGCTTGCATCGGGCGAAGTGCGCGTAAAATCGTCTCTACAAAGACTCAAAGAAGAGGCGTTCAAATACAGTCTTGCGTTCTACAGCCAACAATGTGAAATCCCTGTCGAACAAATTGTTGAACTAGCAAAGCGCTTTACCAGTCACGGAACAAAAGCGGTGGTCGATACCCACGGTGGCAACATGCACACCAATGGGTTCTATAACTCGTTTACTATCATGATGCTCAATGCGTTGATTGGTAATATCAACATGAAAGGCGGCGCGATGGCCAAAGCGGGTGGCTATCCAACTTCCGCTGCGGGTCCTCGTTACGACTTCACCAAATTTGCTGGCAAAGTCGGCCCGAAAGGCGTCTTTTTATCGCGCAGTAAATTCCCATACCACAAAACCAGCGAATACAAACGTCGCGTTGAGGCTGGTGAATCCCCTTATCCAACTCGCGCCCCTTGGTATCCGTTTGCCGCGCCACTGCTGACAGAGCACCTATCTGCGGCTATTGATGGGTATCCATACCGCGTTAAAGCGTGGATCAATCACATGGCGAACCCAATGTATGGTGTACCCGGTTTGAAAGCGCTGCTGGAAGACAAGCTTAAAGATCCAAAGCAGCTCGGTTTGATTGTGTCTGTTGATGCGTTCATTAACGAAACCACCGCATTGTCGGACTATATTGTGCCGGACACGGTCACCTACGAAAGCTGGGGTATGGCAACGCCTTGGCACGACGTTCCGGTGAAAACCGTCACCGCTCGTTGGCCGATAGTGGAAGCACGAACAGAGAAAACCGCCGACGGTCGCTCGATTTGCTTAGAAAACTTTTTGATTGATGTCGCCAAGAAAATGCAACTAGGCGGCTTTGGTGACAACGCGATTCAAGATGCGCAAGGGAATTGGCTCGCTCTCCACAGAGCTGAAGATTTCTACTTACGTTCCGCGGCAAACTTGGCTTATGTGAAAGGCGGGGTGCCTGAAGTTTCGGCAGAAGACATTGCGTGGTCCGGCCTAGAGCGTTTAATGCCAGCCATGCAGAAGACGCTGACAGCGGATGAGATGAAACGTGTGGCGTTTATTTTTGCTCGTGGTGGACGCTTTGAAAATGCCAGCGAAGCGTATCAAGGCGAACAGATGAAACACAAATGGACACGACCAGTCGCAATCTGGAACGAGCGAGTCGGCAGCGCGAGAAACACCATGACGGGTGATTTCTACACCGGTTGCCCGACATGGCATCCGCAAAAGCTGGCCGACGGCACACCAATGGAAGACCAGTTCCCAAGCTCGGAGTGGCCATTTAGCTTGACGAACTTTAAATCCAACATTCACAGTGCGGTGTCCAACCTATCGCCACGGTTGAACTCGATTAAAGGCGTAAACCCAGTGTACATCCATCCAATCGATGCCGAGCGCGCAGGCATTAAAACGGGTGATGAGTTTGTTATCGAAACCCCATCTGCAAGCACCAAAGCACTTGCGATGATAGTGAGTGGGATTCGCCCTGGCACACTCGGGTTTGAACATGGGTTTGGTCATACCGAGCTAGGGCAACGCTCGCACTGGATCGGCGATAAACAACAACCCGTAAAAACGCGCAGCCAAGATGGCGTCAATATTAACGACATTGGCTTAATTGACCCTACTCGAGAAGGCAAAGGCGTGTTGTTGGATTGGGTAGTGGGCGCGGCGGCACGTCAGTCCCTGCCGGCCAAAATCCGCAAAGCGTGACGCCGCACGTTAAGACGTCTCTACCACTTAGAGCTGCCGATTTGTGCAGCTCTTCACCACTTTGTTTTTATCGCTTATAGAACAACCAATAAAAACAAATACGGCCATTTACACTTATTAAATATGTGGAAATCCACAATACCTTTCATTATTGACAAGGCCGACAATATCGTCCAAGTGACTACCAAGTAGCGCTTGGACATATTAATAAAAATTAAAGTGAGTCAGCATGTCAAAAATTCTTTCAGTGGTGGCGGCCTGTTTGTTAGCAGCCACTATGGGCGCAAGCGCCTCGTCTATTCCGGAAAAAGCCAGCGTATGTAGCGGTTGTCACGGCCAAGATGGCATGGGACAGCCAAATATCGCGCCTATGATCGCTGGTTTAAACGCGAATTATCTCAACACTCAAATCGAACTATTCCTTAGTGGCGAACGCCAAAATGTGGTCATGCAAGGCATGGCGAAGGAACTCAGCGATCCCGCAGACCGTAAGGAAGTTATGGAGTACTTTGCTAACCTCCCGAGCTATGAGTTCACGAATCCAGAACAACGCGGCGACCAAGCTGATATTCGTAACCCTTATCGTAAATTAATTTTCCAAGGCGATTGGGATAGAAACATTCCAGCTTGCGCAACTTGTCATGGAGCCAGCGGTATGGGCGTCGACAAGTTCCCTCGCCTCGCAAGCCAACATGCTGATTACTTAAAAACGCAATTGATGGCATGGAAAAACGGCACTCGCAGTGGTGACCCGCTCAATATGATGGGGACCATCGCAAAAAATCTCACTGACGAAGAGATTGAAAACCTTTCGTACTACTTTGCCTCATTACGTTACTAGGAGCAGACATGAAACGTTTCTATTCTTTGTTCGCATTGCCTTTCATTTCTACGCTCGTACTAGCTAACGATCCGTTACCGGACCGCCAGAAAGAGCTACCTGCGATAGAAAAAGAAAAGCACGGTGAATACTTAAAACCGCGTGATCTCAGTACAATTCCAAACACCGCATTTGGTGAGCAAGTAAAACGCGGTTACTCGCTCTTTGTTAACTCACAACAAATGCGCGGAAAATACGTTGGCAACGAACAAAACTGTGTGAACTGCCATATGGAGGCAGGACGAAAAGCAAACGCTGCGCCACTGTGGGCAGCTTACATGGCATACCCGGCATATCGTAAGAAAAACGATCGCGTAAACAGCTATGCTGACCGTATCCAGGGTTGTTTCGAGTATTCCATGAACGGTAAAGCGCCCGCTTACGATTCGCCAGAAATTGTTGCCCTTAGTGCTTACGCCTACTGGTTAGCGATGGGCGGCTTGCTTGACAAACATGGTATGGCGGATGAACCCATTCCAGAGCTAGACGCAAAAGCGTTGCAAATTGGTGGAAAAGCAAAAGACTTTCCGTTGCCCGAAGCCATCGCACAAGCATTACCAGTTGAAAAGCGAGGTAATCTCTCTGGGCGTGGCTACCCAAAAATCGCCGCCCCTGAGCAAGAACCATCAATAGAGCGAGGCGCATTGGTCTACGAAAAGAACTGTGAAACTTGCCATCGCGCCGACGGTTCAGGCATCAAAGACACCAACGACCATTCATACATTCCACCACTTTGGGGCGAATATGCGTATAACTGGGGCGCAGGCATGCACCGGATTAACACTGCAGCCTATTTTATTTACGAAAACATGCCGCTTGGGAAAAGTGTGCAGCTGACAGAGCAAGAAGCTTGGGATGTCGCAGCATACGTCAACAGCCATGAGCGTCCACAAGATCCTCGATTCAAAGGCAATGTCACCGCAAACGCGGAGAAATATCACCAGCACCAAGGCTATTACGGCAAAACGCTCAACGGTACGCAAGTCGGCTCCAATGCCTTTAAGAGCGGAACGGTCAAGTAAAGTACAACTAAGCACCTTAAATAAAATGCTCTTTTTCCCTGCTCAGATTATCTGGGCAGGGTTACTTACCCTTAAAAACAAGTAGTTACCCCCTCCAATAAACCAAGCAACATCATATTACTTTCGGCTTCCAACATACTCATCTTCGCCGTAAAATCTTGTACCAAACGCGACTTCGTTTATGTCTTAGATCTCCCATATGCTCTAATGCCAAAATTAAGAAACTCGTAAACTCCTGAATCAAAACAAGCGTGCCCAGTGAAAAAAGAGTATTCTTAAAGCAAATGAATCTAAAACCTACCCGATGAGTATTCAACCTAATTCCCGTCAGTTAATTTCATGCGAAGAGTGCGGCCTTGTTGTTCGCATTCCCGATATCGAACAGGGGCAAAAAGCACAATGTCCTCGATGTTCGCATTCGCTGACTAAAGTGAATGCCAAGCCTTACCAAAGCGTGATCGCCATATCATCGGCATGTTTGATCATGTTAGTGCTAAGCATTTCTTTCCCTTTTATGTCGTTCAGCGTGCAAGGGTTGTCGCAAGAAATCACCTTGTTGCACGCTGCCAAAATGCTGGCTGAGTTTCAAAATGTGCTTTTGGGTGTGCTGCTACTCGCAACAGTTATCGTTTTGCCCGCAATCTATGTTGGTCTCATTCTCTTTCTTCACCTTGAAGCATTAAAAGCACGTAAACATACCCCCTCTAGAAAGCAGCAACGAATGGCAAAAGTTTTATGCCGTCTTCTGTTTCGAGTCGAACCCTGGTTAATGGTGGATGTCTTTTTGATTGGCGTGTTGGTCAGCTTAATTAAAATCGCTTCCCTCGCAGACATAGGAATGGGCACTTCATTCTGGGCGTTTTGTGTATATACCGTTCTGGTAGTCAAATGCATATCAATGGTCGACAAAAGCTGGCTCTGGGGGCACTTTATTCCAGCTATCGAGCTATCTGATGTAAAAGAGGGTGATACGCACCATAACCACAACCATATTGGTTGTCATACGTGTCACCAGCTCAACCCTATTGAAGCTAAAAAACACCAACACTGCATTCGTTGTAAAAGCCCTATTCACAAATACAACCCCGCAGACAATTTACAAAAAGCTTGGGCGCTTTTGTTTGCTTCAGTCATTTTCTATATCCCTGCGAACCTCTACCCTATGATGTACACCGTAAGCCTTGGACATGCAGAAGGTTCAACTATCATGGAGGGGGTAATATTGCTTTGGCATTTAGGTTCTTACCCTATTGCGATGGTAATTTTCTTTGCTAGCGTATTTATTCCAATGGCGAAAATGCTGGCACTCGCGTGGCTGTATTACAATGCGCAAAAAGCGCGATATCTTCCGCACGAAGAGAGTATTTCACGCTTAAAGATCTACCGCATAACTGAGTTTATTGGTCGTTGGTCCATGATCGATATCTTCGTCGTCGCGATCTTAGTTGCACTGGTTCAGCTGCAAAACTTAATGGCGATTTATCCAGGTCCTGCTGCGCTCTCTTTCGCGGCAGTGGTCATTTTTACTATGCTTTCTGCAATGATATTTGACTCACGTTTGTTGTGGCAATTGCCACAAAACGAAGTGCAGGAGCCGATTTCTGACAACTTAAACGAGAAAGCCAAATATGAGTGATGAGAACAACGTAACCGCTCAAATAAAACCGCAAAAGCAGATTTCTGCGATATGGATTGTCCCGATCCTTGCGCTAGCCATGGGAGCGTGGATGCTGTTCCAATATATCAACAGTACAGGCCCACAAATTACTCTCCAACTGCCAACCGCAGATGGGATTGAGGTTGGCAAAACCGAAATCCGAGCATTGAATGTAAAAGTCGGACTGATTACTGAAGTCACTCTCAGTGAAAATTACGATCACATCATCGCTAAGGCACAAATGAACAAGGATGCAGAACGCATGCTGCGAGATGACACCATGTTTTGGGTGGTGAAGCCTCGTATTGGCCGTGATGGCGTTTCAGGTTTAGAGACCTTGCTCTCTGGCGCTTATATCCAACTTCAGCCGGGTAAATCTAAGATAGAGAAAGAGCGCTTTACGGTCTTAGATGTTCCCCCAGTCGCCTCTCCTGATGCAGAGGGGTTACGCCTTGTGTTAACACACCGCGAGGCTGGTAAGCTAGGCGTTGGTGACCCCGTCATTTATAAAGGCTTTACGGTTGGTCGTGTAGAGAAAACCAGCTTTGATGTTGACACTCGCAAAGCGTTATACCAACTCTTTATTTTCAAGCCTTATGACAGCTTAGTGCGCACTCGTACCAAGTTCTGGCTGAATTCTGGCGTAGATTTACAGCTCAACGCTGAAGGGTTCGAAGTCAAGTTTGGCTCATTAGAGAGCATGCTAACGGGTGGTGTTACCTTCGATACCGTTCCAGGTCTTGAATCCGGTGAACAGCTCACTGAAAATATGGTCAACTTCCGCTTGTACGATGATATTAAACAACTTCGAGAAGGCATGTACGATGATTATATTGAATTCGTTATGCTTTTTGATGAATCGGTACGAGGACTTAAACGTAAGGCACCTGTCGAATATCGAGGCTTGAGAATTGGTACTGTGATGCGTGTACCAATGCGACTTCCAACCCCAGAAGAGAACTTTTCTGCGAAAAAAATCCCTGTATTGGTACGAATCGAGCTCGGCCGTGTTTATGGCGATTTCCAATCCCAATCTTTACCAATGTTAAAAGATAAATTGAAGAGTGAGTTTGCTAAAGGCCTACGTGGTACTTTAAAAACAGGTAACTTATTAACAGGCGCACTGTATGTTGACGCCGACTTCTATCCAAACGACGAGCCTTACGTACCGAGTAAGTTTGCTGATTTAGATGTTTTCCCAACCATGCGTGGTGGTTTTGCGCAGGTTCAGCGCCAAGTGAACGACTTCCTAAATAAGATTAATAACTTACCAATGGAAGAAACACTAGACTCTCTCAATTCAACGTTAAAAACGTCCGAAAAAACGTTAGCTTCAGCAGAACGCGTGGCGGACAGTATTGATAAACTTTTGAATCAAAAAGAGACGCAAGAGATCCCAACAGATATTCGCCAAAGCTTACAGCAATTACAAAAAACACTCGATGGTTATGGGCCCAACTCAACCATGTACAGCGAAATGGAAGCCACGCTAAAAGAATTAGAAAGCGTGATGACAGAGTTTAAACCCGTACTTAAACAGCTAAACGAAAAGCCAAACTCTCTTGTGTTTGGAGAAGATGAAATCAGTGACCCAATACCAGTTAAAGGCCAAAACTAATGAAACGAGTATTCTTTCTGTCTATCGCGCTATTTGTCGGTCTAACGGGTTGCAGTAGCGCTCCGCAAACTAAAGGAGCTATGTACCTTCTACCTAAGGTGGAACCAGTGACGCTGAGCTCTTCTGATATCGCTCAGCGCCCAACTTTAGTTGTTCGTCCAGTGACATTGGCGAGTTATTTGAATGATAGTGGCATTGTTTATCGAACCTCTGAGACCCAAGTTATTCAGGCGAAACACAATCAATGGGCGCACAGTATTTCTGAGCAAATCACTCAGAGAGTCGTCGCGGATCTGCGTCACAAGCAAAGTCATTACTGGCCGGCTGAAATGAATAATCTGTTGGATCAAAGCGGTGAAGCCAAACTCCAGCTTACGTTAAATAAATTTAATGGCAGCTACAAAGGTAATATCGAAATTGAGGGGGAATGGTTACTCATTAATGCCGAAGGTAAGGTAGAAAACAGCGCGCCAATACAAATCTCACAGCCGCTTCAAGATGAGGGCTATGAAGCGCTCGTCAACGCTTTATCCATAGGCTTAGAAAGCCTAACCTCAAACATTGCCAAACAACTCTAAGTCAATGTTAATTACAGGGAAGCAAGTTGCTTCCCTTTTTTATGCAGAGTGTAGCGACTTCTACTAAGCTGAAAGCTGACGAAAAGCCGAAAAGGAAATTGGATGAAACCATGTAACCTGCTATCACTCTCCTCACTCATTCTTGTATTACCTACATCAGTAGCGCTCTCAGCCGAGACACAAGAATCTCGTTGGCGAAATAGCATAGAAGTGTACATGCTAGGACTGAATATCCACGGGGATACCAGTATTGGTCGCTTTTCATCAGAGGTGGATGTCGATCCTAAGTTCATCGTAGACCACCTCGATATTGGGGCGATGTTGCGATTCGAGAGTATTTACCAAAGTAAGTGGGGCTACTACATAGATTATAGTTTCATGAACTTAAGTGGTGATGTTAATAATATCAAGGGCGCTCTGCCTAACGCTCGTTATCGTGCGGACATCGAAATACGGCAAGGTGTTCTAGAAGCAAAGGCATTCCAACGCGAACAATATTCATTTGGTAAACTGGATTATATGTTTGGATTACGTTGGTGGGACAATGACATCACCGGCAAGCTGTATCGTAATGATAACCGGGTACTAGAAGATAGACTGTCATTACAAGAAGATTGGGTCGATTTTTTAGTTGGCTTGCGACTCATTGATGAATTGAGCGAAAACTGGCGATTTCATGCCAGTATCGACGCCGGACTTGGCAACGATACTCACTTCACTTATGCCATTCAAACTGGTGTTCGTTATCGCTTTAACGAATGGTCTGATCTCAACTTAGCTTACAAGTCGACCTGGGTCGATTACAAAAATGAAGAGGTATTTGAATATGATACGGCTTCTCAAGGGCTTTTAGTCGGACTTGGCTTTTACTTTTGATCAGGTGAAACCCTAGCCTATATTCAAGCGTTGTAACGTGTACTAGCTCTAGGTACACGTCTAGTGCCGCGTTACAGATGCTTAAATAAGGCAAATTGATCTTCATCAGACTATAAATTGCTCTTCGGTGTTACTCTCTGTCGCAAAATATAAAACCCCACTCTATGACCTCATATAGGTCTTGTTGATAAGGTTCCCGAGTAGCAATGT
Source organism: Vibrio sp. Vb1554 (assembly GCF_033344235.1). NCBI lineage: Bacteria > Pseudomonadati > Pseudomonadota > Gammaproteobacteria > Vibrionales > Vibrionaceae > Vibrio > Vibrio sp. Vb1554. The sequence continues at coordinate 41,533 of NZ_JAWPOJ010000007.1, forward strand.
CGATTAACATTTCCGATCTAACCACCGCCCTAAATAAGGTGGAGCATATTCATAAAGTGCAGCTTGAAAACGTACATCAGTTCTTCAAAGCAAACGAAGCTTTCTCGTTGCAAACATTCAGCCAGCTGATATCAAGCGACTCGCTTGATGATCGATTTAAAACCATCGATAGAGCGTTCTCTTTGCTTGGTGATGCAAAAACCTACCTTTTAGAAGTGTCTTACCTTATTAAGTAAAAAAGAAAGCCCCGATAAAATTCATTACCGGGGCTATCATTTTCTATCTAAACTAATGACTTACAATTTGTAACGATCATCAATTACCGTTAATTCTGGGAAGGTTTTACCCTCGTCCATCGCTTCCTCTGTCTCTTCTTTTACTTGGTTATCAATCCAGAAATTACCGATATCCATTGGATGAAGCACCCATTCTGTCGCTTTTGTCATGCCGTTTTTAGGAATTTTAACCCAGCGCCAATGAGCAACTCGAGAATAAGGCACCATGTAGCCAGGAACGATGATATTCGCTTTGCTGACATAGTTTTGGATTTGATGCGACAAGTCGTAACGCTTCTCCTGATCAAACTCAGAATCATACGCTTCAATTAACTTGTCTAGCTCAGGGCTGCTGTAGTTGGTGTGAGCATTCGTTTGTGGTCGATTTGCATTATCCGAGTGTAGGTATTCCCAATACGCAGGGATCTCACCAGAGCCCATATTCAAAAACGCTAACTGATGCTTTTTCTCAAGAATGTATTTAAACGCAGATGAGCCATCCACCAAGTTTAACGTGAACTCAAGACCAGCAAGTTTCGCTTGCTCTTTCAGGTATGCAATACGCGGTGTCCAAGAGTTGTATCCGTAGGTGATAGCAAAGCTCAAGCGTTGGCCCTTGTCGTTAACACGAATACCATCTGCGCCCACTTTGTCAAAGCCCGCTTTTTCGAAGTGTTTAACCGCCGCATCAGCATCAAACTTTGGCGGTGTATTGTTAGGATCATCGTATTCGCCATGACCAAAGCCGAGTCCATGCGGTTTACGTGAATAATCTCCACGCATGATGTTTTCAATCATGCCGTCATAGTCAGTGGCTGCCATAACACCTTTACGCACTTCTAGGTTATCCAACATCGGCATCGCTGTGTTCATCCAAAGACCACCAGCTCCTTGCGGTGCTTCGTTAAAGCCCCAGTACTTTTGGATATAGCCTTTTTTGTACACATCACTATTGGTTTTGTCATGCCAAAAGCTTGGTAGCACCATCTCAAAGTAGTCTAAGTTGCCTTTCTCAAAGTGCTTCATGGCAATATCAGGATCGCGAATCACCTTAATGCGAACCTTTTCAACGTTATAACGGTTTTTATAGTAGCGGTTGTTGTATCCCCACCAATCTTCACCGACATGTTTGAATGTCACGCTCTTACCTTTCTTCACTTGATCAATGTAGTAAGGCGCTGCGGTTGGCTCAGATTTAAAGTTAAACTTTCTGACGAAGTTATCAGGCATACCATCGTTATTTGCGTCCTTTTCTCCTTCAAAGAAGTGTTCAGGACGAGGCTGAAAACCATTACTTGGCATGTTAATCATAACCATAAGTGAGTCATGACTTTGAGCTACAGCAAGATTGACTTTGATCGTGTAGTCATCAATTTTTTCAACACTCACAATACTGTTTGTGAAGAAGTCGTTATACCACGGGTCGATAATGTCTTTTGACGTGTAGTACTTCATCATAAAGACGTAATCATCTGCTGTAATTTTTTCACCATCTGACCACTCGGCCGTTTCGTCGAGTTTAAAGAATACGGTTTTGTTGTCTTCTCCAAATGCCCATGACTTAGCAAGTTGAGGGATCCATTTGCCAGTATTTGGATGACGCTGAGCCAGTTTTGGTGAACCATCCATTAAGTATTGGCGCAAACCTGAGTTCGCATCTGGACCAACACTTCGTAATGTTTGCGGAAAGCTCTGAATATAAGTGCGATAGGTGCCACCTCGTACCGCTTCTTCAGAGGAAAATAGAGGTTCGTTGTTGTTTGAAATCCATTCGATATCAGCTGGCAATTCTGCCGCACTCAGTTGAAAACTGGCAGCGGTCAGTGTTGCTAGTACTGAAAATGGCAGTTTTTTAGTCATGTTTCTTCCTTGTTGTGTTTGCGCACTAAGGTCGTAACAAGGAAGACAGCGTGTGAAAGCTCACAGAAAGCTGCGATTTAAAATACGCAGATAGGAAATAATAGGAACGTAATATGAAGTGACGTCCTGCCAGCTTCTATATTAATTTCAAAGAGTTTCACTAGGTCATCCTAGACCTTACAACGCAGTGAATGCATCTTCGCCATAGTATTCTTTAGACATTTGTAACGCAAGCCATCAATAACACATGGTTGCATTTTCGAGGCATCACAGTGAGTTATGTTACAAAAGTGTGATCGGCATAGTACCAAGCCCTACTTTACTCAGAATAAACCGCAGAACCTTTATCTCAATTGGCCCCGATATACCAGTTAAAGCGAGTAAATGATCAGACATAGCTGGTTAAAAGGAATGGTTGTTTACCGCGATCAGTATTTTCATTCGATGTAAAAAGTGAGGCATCTTAGCCTCACTTTTCTCCATACAATCGAGACAGTGCTTACATGTTAGATAAGCTCTCATTGATCGACTTCAGCACTTCTGCAGGATTTGACGCTTGAGTGATAGGGCGACCAATCACAAGATAATCTGAACCTGATTGGATAGCGTCTACTGGCGTCATGATACGGCGTTGGTCACCTTGTTCTGAGCCAGCAGGTCGAATACCAGGGGTCACTAACTTAAATTCTTGGCCTAGTTCGCTCTTCAGTAATGAGGACTCTTGCGCTGAACATACCACACCATCTAAGCCTGCGTTTTTGGTCAAGGTTGCTAGACGAATCACTTGCTCCTGAGGCGCAACATTCAAACCAATACCAGCTAAATCACTTTGTTCCATACTGGTTAGTACCGTTACACCGATAAGAAGTGGACGATCTTTACCATATGGCTCAAGAATTTCACGTGATGCCGTCATCATACGCTCACCACCGCTCGCGTGTACGTTCACCATCCATACACCCATTTCAGCCGCAGCGCGAACTGCTTTCGAACAGGTGTTTGGAATATCGTGAAATTTTAAATCTAGGAATACCGAGAAACCACGTTTATGGAGTTCACGTACAAAATCAGGACCAAATAGCGTAAACATCTCCTTGCCAACTTTTAGTCGGCATGACGCAGGATCAATTCTATCTACAAACGCAAGTGCATCTGCTTGGTTATCATAATCCAGTGCGACAATAACTTTTTGGTCGATCATTTCATCTCCTAACTGTTTTGGTTCTTATTAAATAAAAAGTTAAAAAAATGCAGCGGACAGAAACTCTGCCAGCTGCATTAAGAATTATTCACCATCCAATCCGCGGATTGGCTTGATCGTCCCCCATCCTTTACAGGACGGACAATGCCAATAAAGGGAATGGGTAGAAAATCCACACTTCCGGCATCGGTAATGTGGTTTCACTTTTAACTGTTCACCCACCATCGCTTGTAGTGTTGATAGGCTGTCTTTCGCTCGACCATCTTCTGCTTCTGCAATGTGGTAGTCAATTAAACGGTAGAAGCCCTTCATGGTTGGGTTTTTCAGCAATTGTTTCGTCAGTAACTCTTGAGCAGCCCCAACGTTCTCGTGATGAGCAACTAATTGAGCCAACATCAACTCGGCTGATACGCCTGCTTTCTTATCAATACAAGCTCGCAGAAACTCGACAAGTTCATCTTCCTGACCCAGATGATGATAGCATTCTGCAATAGTTGGCAAGACATCACTGATAAAGTCTTTATCTTGCTCAAGTACCCCTGTCAGATATTTGATGGTGTGCTTATAGTCTTCAGACTCTAGATAAATTCGTCCCAAAGCAATACTTGCTCGAACACACTTCGGGTCTTCCGCTAACGCTTTTTTAAAATGCTGTATTGCCTTATTAGTATTCCCATCAGCTTGGTCGAGCATGGCTATTTCACACCAAAAATGGGCAATATTTGCACGCATCCTTGAGCGTTTATTACCTAACTTAGCCAATTGGTTCGCGTAATAAATCGCCTTTTCCCATTCTCGTGTTTGCTGATAAATGGTCACTAATTGTTGAAGAGCCGCCTCTTTGTAATCTGGCTCTTCGACTAACTGTTCGAAGATTTTCTCTGCACGATCAAGAAAACCTGAGACCATGTAGTCTTTCGCTAACTGTTGAAGGGCGAGGTTCTTTTGGTCCAGTGTTAAGCCTGAACGAGAAATAAGATTTTGGTGAATTCTGATTGCGCGGTCGACTTCACCACGAGACCGGAACAGGTTACCCAACGCAAGGTGAGTATCGATGGTCTCGTTATCAACTTGGAGCAATTCAATAAAGTGATCGACAGCCTTATCTGATTGGTCAGAGAGCAGCAGATTAAGACCCGTCATATACTGACGAGAGATTTGATGAGATTGCTTCTGCTTGTCTTGCTGAGCGCTGCGATGCCCCATATACCAGCCATACGCAGCAGCTATAGGCAACAACAAGAAGAGTAGTTCAAGCATTAAAGTTAAGCCTTATCCTTATGCCTGTTTTTCAATGGCTGGCTTATCAGCAGCGTTGTTTGATTCAGTTGGTTCGTACTTTTTCAGTTTTTTCTTTAAACGACGGACCTGTAGCTGAGTTTTCAGTTGGATGCTACCAAAGATAACCCACGCTAAAGCAAAGCCAACCACAAATACTACACCTAATAGCGTAGATAAGTGGAACTCTCCTTTTGCTAGAAGATAGTTAAAAGTCACGAGCTCTTGGTTTTGGGAACCTAACGCCAATGCAATTAAAAAGAGAGCTAAAACAGCAACGATTTTTATAATTTTCATGTTACATCACCCTTCTAGGAGTAAGTCGGTAAGATTATGCAGGAAAATGCTTCTTCAGACTACGTATATTAGCAATAATCTATACCCAAGTAACCTCAAGATGCTTAGTTTGTAGACATGCTTAGAAGTTAAAGTTATTTGGGTATAGAAAACAGCTGAATCCACAATTAGATTAGTAAACGATCTTGGATGTATGACTAACTTGGATACATTACAAAAAAGCGGCATACACAAACGTATGCCGCTTTTTTCAAACTAATAAGAGTGCATTAACCAATATTTACACGCTCACGAAGTTCTTTACCAGGTTTGAAATGTGGAACGTATTTACCTTCCAATTCCACTTTATCGCCCGTTTTAGGGTTACGACCTACGCGAGGCTCGCGGTAATGAAGAGAAAAACTACCAAAGCCACGGATCTCGATACGGTCACCGCTCTCTAGTGTAGAGGCCATGTGCTCTAAAATATCTTTTACAGCATCCTCTACCTCTTTCGCTGATAAGTGTGTTTGCTCAGCGCAGAGTCTTTCAATCAGTTCAGACTTAGTCATAGTTGCCCTCTTTGAGTATCTTTATCACTTATTATAGTAAGTAATACTAATTCCAACAAACACTTGCTGACAATTCTAGACAAATTTTATGCAAAATGCGCAATGAAGAAATGCCTTTTATTAAGATAGTTTACTGTCATTAGTATTACTACTTAAATATGACCAAATATAAAAAAGGAGCCTTGCGGCTCCTTTTTTGCTTAAGCGAGTATATTATTCGCCTTTAGCAGCTTTGAAAGCGTCAGCCATTGCGTTACCGAATGCATTGTCATCTTGCTTGTTGATAGATGCCATTGCTTCTTGCTCGTCAGCTTCGTCTTTAGCTTTGATAGATAGGTTGATTACGCGGTTCTTACGGTCTACACCTGTGAACTTCGCTTCAACAACATCACCAGCGCTTAGGATTAGAGAAGCATCTTCTACGCGATCGCGTGATACTTCAGAAGCACGGATGTAACCTTCAACGCCTTCTGCGATTTCAACAGTAGCGCCTTTAGCGTCAACAGCAGTTACAGTAGCGTTAACTAGAACACCTTTCTTGTTGTCAGCAACGTAAGCATTGAATGGGTCATTTTCCATTTGCTTGATGCCTAGAGAGATGCGCTCACGCTCAGCGTCTACTGCTAGAACAACTGCAGAGATCTCGTCGCCTTTCTTGTACTCACGTACAGCTTCTTCGCCAGCAACATTCCAAGAAATGTCAGATAGGTGAACTAGACCGTCGATGCCGCCTTCTAGACCGATGAAGATACCGAAGTCAGTGATAGACTTGATCTTACCAGTAACTTTGTCGCCTTTAGCTTGTGCTTCAGCGAATGACTGCCATGGGTTAGCTTTACACTGTTTCAGACCTAGAGAGATACGACGACGTTCTTCGTCGATTTCAAGAACCATAACCTCAACTTCGTCGCCAACATTAACAACTTTAGAAGGGTGGATGTTCTTGTTAGTCCAATCCATTTCTGAAACGTGAACTAGACCTTCAACGCCTTCTTCGATTTCAACGAAGCAGCCGTAGTCAGTTAGGTTAGTTACGCGACCAGTTAGTTTGTGACCTTCTGGGTAACGCTTAGCGATTGCTACCCATGGATCTTCGCCTAGTTGCTTAAGACCTAGTGATACGCGAGTACGCTCACGGTCGAACTTAAGAACTTTAACTTGGATCTCGTCACCAACGTTAACGATTTCAGATGGGTGCTTAACGCGCTTCCAAGCCATATCAGTGATATGTAGAAGACCGTCAACGCCACCTAGGTCAACGAACGCACCGTAGTCAGTAAGGTTCTTAACGATACCTTTAACTTCAGAACCTTCTTGTAGAGTTTCTAGAAGCTCGTCACGCTCAACGCTGTTCTCTGATTCGATAACTGCACGACGTGAAACAACTACGTTGTTACGTTTTTGGTCAAGTTTGATAACTTTGAACTCTAGCTCTTTGTTTTCTAGGTGAGCAGTGTCGCGGATTGGACGTACGTCTACTAGAGAGCCAGGAAGGAAAGCACGGATACCGTTTAGTTCAACAGTGAAACCGCCTTTAACTTTACCGTTGATGATACCAACAACAGTTTCAGCTTCTTCGTAAGCTTTCTCAAGTACGATCCAAGCTTCGTGACGCTTAGCTTTCTCACGAGAAAGTTGAGTTTCACCGAAACCATCTTCAACAGCGTCTAGAGCTACGTCTACTTCAGCGCCAACTTCAACTTCAAGTTCGCCAGCAGCGTTCTTGAACTGTTCAGCAGGGATAGCAGATTCAGACTTAAGACCAGCGTCAACAAGAACGAAACCGTTCTCGATAGCTACTACAGTACCTTTAACGATGCTGCCTTGTTGGAATTCTGTTTCGTTTAGAAACTCTTCAAAGAGTTGAGCAAAAGATTCAGTCATTTAATTAATCTTCAATAAATTAAACTTCCACGGGTATCCTACCGCATGGGGTTATTAAATTCGCCAGTCATCATCCTTGCGACCAACGCTCTTAGCCTAGTCGAGTATTATTACTCAGCTAGCTTCGATTCGATATATTGTAGTGCCTTTTCTACTACTTCGTCGATAGTCATCGACGTAGAATCTAGCACAAGCGCATCCTCAGCAGGGCGTAATGGCGCCACTGGGCGGTTACGATCTCGGTCGTCACGCTCTTGGATCTCGCTTAAAAGGTCAGCAAATCTAACATCTAACCCTTTCTCTTGCAACTGTTTAAGGCGTCGATTTGCACGCTCTTCAGCACTCGCATCAAGGAAGATTTTTGCTTGCGCACTCGGGAATACAATTGTGCCCATATCACGACCATCAGCAACCAGACCCGGAGCGGTCTCAAATGCACGCTGACGACGTAGTAATGCTTCACGAACACGTGGCAAAGCCGCAACTTTAGATGCTGCCATACCCGTTTCTTCTTTACGAAGCTCCCCTGACACATCTTCGCCTTCTAGAATGACCTTAACTAAGTCACCTTCCGCGATAAATTGAACGTCTAGGTGTGTTGCTAGTGGGACAAGAGCATCTTCTGACTCGGTGTCGACACCGTGGTGAATCGCAGCGAGTGCAAGTACACGATAAATTGCGCCAGAATCTAAGAGTTGGAAACCCAACTTTTTCGCCAGCAACATACATAAAGTGCCTTTACCTGCACCACTAGGTCCATCTACGGTTACAACCGGAGTTTGAGAGGACATGTTCTTCTCCACCAATAGTTTCTTTTCAGCAATTTGCTCGGTTTTCGAGGCGCACATTATACGGGTAATCAGTCTTTGGAGCGAGGAAAAATGTCGTGTAAAGCATTACACCTAATGCGTAATTGGATTCATCAATAAACATAAAGTTCAACAAAAACGGCGAGAGCTTCTGCCCTCGCCGTTTTAAATGCCATGAACTTAAGCTCGATTAAACAATCGGCTTTTGACCACGCTCAGCTAACTTTAAAATCACACTATCAGCGACTTTACCCGCCACACCTGCTAGCTTGTCGGCCAGTTTTTTCTTTTGTACATAATGCACAGAAAGTACAGTTTTATCTTTGCATGCTGCAACAACGATATCATCAGATGTACTAATGTCATCCACCAAACCAAGCTCTTTCGCTTGTGTACCGAACCAGTGCTCACCAGTGGCTACTTTGTCTAGGTCCAAACTAGGGCGACGCTCACGAATGAAGTCTTTAAACAAGACATGTGTTTCTTCAAGTTCTTGCTTAAACTTATCGCGCGCTTTATCGGTATTCTCACCGAACATCGTTAGCGTGCGCTTATATTCACCCGCTGTTAGTTGTTCGTACTCAATGTCATGTTTCTTCAACAGTTTGTTGAAGTTAGGAATTTGTGCGATAACGCCAATAGACCCCACAATTGCAAATGGTGCAGAAACAATCTTATCTGCTACACATGCCATCATGTAACCACCACTTGCCGCAACTTTGTCAACAGAGATGGTCAGAGGAAGACCCGCAGCTTTGATTCGGTCCAGTTGAGAAGAGGCAAGGCCGTAACCATGAACCATACCACCGCCAGACTCTAAGCGAAGTAACACTTCATCACCTTCACGTGCGACAGCCAAAATAGCGGTGATTTCTTCACGTAGAGACGCGACTTCTTTTGCGTCTATGCTACCGTTGAAATCAAGAACAAATAGGTGTGGTTCACGCTTGCTATCTAATGAACCGTCTTTGCTCGCTTGTTTGATTTCTTTCTCGCGAGATTTGTTCTTCTCTTTTTCTTCTTTCTTGACGGCTTTATCTCGAGCCTTGATGAAAGCATCGTCATGCAAATGATGCTCTAACTGCTCAACAGATTGTTTGTGTTGCTCTGAAAGGTTGGTAATCTCTAACTCCCCTTTCGCCGCACCCGATTTGCCACCAGCCGATTTTGCAATAATGAGCAGAACAATTATCGCAGCAACCACCGTGATAATTTTGGCCAGAAACAGACCATAATCTAATAAAAATTCCAACGAGAGCTCCTTTATCTCATTTCAGATGACGTTAGTATGTTACGCAGAAACATCAGCGAGAAGGCAGCGCGGTTTGTAACCACTTGTTCTGATTGATAGCATACCTAACGAAAGTTCTGGAATTGGTATAACACATGAATTGGTGTATTGTAACCATCTTGTCACGATTACCAAGATTTTCCATTGAGAAACAGGCGTTTTTTAGCGTCAATTAACTATCATGGACCCTCTTACAATAATAAGGATTTATCGCCGTGAACTACTCCGTTTCAGCTGATGCTCTAAAAGGTAAAGTCATTCTTGTTACTGGCGCTGGTAATGGCATCGGCCGTCAAGCCGCGCTTTCTTATGCCGAGCACGGTGCAACTGTTATTCTCTTGGGTAGAAATGTGCAAAACCTTGAATCTATCTATGATGAGATTGAAGCTGCTGGCTATCCACAAGCAGCTATCATTCCATTGGATCTCAAGGGCGCAACTCAGCAGAATTACATTGATATGGCAGAGACAATCGAAGGACAGTTTGGTCGCTTGGATGGTCTATTACACAACGCAGGTGTCTTGAGTTCGCTGTGTCCATTTGATCAAATCAAAGAGGAAGACTTCGACGATATCATGCAGATCAACGTGAAAGCCGAAGTGCTAATGACTCAAGCACTACTGCCTGTGATGCGTAAATCAGAAGCTGGGCGTATTATCTTTACCTCTTCAACCGTCGGCCACTCTGGCCGCGCATTCTGGGGGCCATACGCTATCTCTAAATTTGCCGTAGAAGGCATGATGCAAGTTTTGGCTGACGAGCTGAGTGATACACCGATCCGCGTTAACGCAATTAACCCTGGTGCCACTCGTACTCGCATGCGTGAAAAAGCATATCCGGGTGAAGATGCGAATACTCTCAAAACGCCACTGGATATCATGCCGCTATATTTGCACTTAATGGATCCTGCGGTTACCGATGTGAACGGTCAGTGCATCGACGCTCAACCGAAGCGTAAATAACTCATTCAGGTTACCTCACATAATCGATTGAAAAGGCAGCAAACGCTGCCTTTTTTCATTTCTCTCTTCATAAAAATCTTGCGACTTTCTCCCACAGAAATATACTGTACACATATACAGGTGTTTATTATGCAAGATATTATTCAGAACTTAAAAAGCCAACACCTTGTTTGGCAAGCAAATTTAACGAAAGCAGATCCTCAGCAGTTGCAGACTAGTTCCGGTTTTTCTGAATTAGATGATTTGCTCGGCGGAGGCTTTCCACCTAATGGCGTAGTGGAGATGGAATCTATTGGTAGTATTGGTGAATTGCGTTTGCTCGCTCCCTATTTAAAAGCCACTCAGACCAATGGTATGACCGCATTTATTCAACCACCTGCTCTAGTGAACTCTCTGTTTTTACACTACATCGGGTTGGATATAAACCAAGTGTGGGTTGTTACTCCAACTCACCCCAAAGATGCTCTTTGGGCAGCAGAGCAATGTCTGAAAAGTGGGGTATGCAGTAATGTTTTGTTATGGCAAGAAGAGCTTGAAATACATCAAGTGAAACGCTTACAGGTAGCGAGTGAACAAGGTACTTGCCCTCTCTTTATGCTTAAAACAGATACTATCAACCGCTTGTCTTTGCCTGTGTCACTCAGTTTAAAACTGAAAGGCGACGAGCAAGGGATTCATGTTGAAGTGCTGAAAAGGAAAGGAGGCTGGAATAGAGGTAGCGTTAGTATCGGCTTCCAACACCATTACCCGCAACTGGTGAAACCATCATCTGAAACTGTGCACTCGACTGTGGTCAATTTCCCACTGGCGAACCAAGGTTAGTGATATGGCTCTGTGGATTTACTTGCACTTCCCTCGCCTGCAGCTAGACGCACTCTTTGGTGATAACCAAGAACAACCCGTGGTGATTGTCGAAAGCCAACGTTGCCAGATTCTTCAATACAACGAGATTGCCGAACAACAAGGCATTAAGCCTGGTATGGGCCTAGGCAGTGCTGCGTCCTTGTGTCGAGATTTACAAGTGCATCCTTATCATCCGCACACCGAATTGAGCAAGTTACAAGAAATTGCTCAATGGCTGTATTTGATCACATCTGACGTTGTGTTGATGCCAAACCAAGGTATTTTGCTGCGTGCTACTCCAATGCTCGCTCTGTATGAAGGGCTTGAAAACTATTGGAATAAAGTCAGAGCTCACTTATCGGAGCTGAAACTGAGTTTTCAATTCGGATGTGGTTTTTCGCCTTTTGCTGCCAAATTGATGGCAATATCAGGAGCGAACGTCATCAGTGAAGACAAATCTGCCATACAAAAAGCTTTATCACCACTACCGTTAACACTGACAGATTTATCAAACGCTACCGTAGAGAAGTTACAACGTGTAGGCGTCACCACATTGCAAAACCTGCTTGAACTGCCATTGCAAGACATCGCACGACGCTTTGATATCGATTTGGTGAACTACGTTGGTCGACTGACTGGGCAGTTTAAACACCCTGTCGACTTTTATCACCCTACCGAATCCTTCCAAGTTTATTTAGAGCTCTTGTTTGAGATCGAAAACGTTCAGTGGATTGAAAAGCCGTTGGCCAAATTACTTCGTCAACTCGAAACCTTTCTAAAATTAAGAGATAAGGTCGCTTTTGAACTGTGTTTAACACTCCACCAGCGTGAGAAACAAGAGCAACACCTTCAACTCACTTCTGCGCAAGGTGATTACCTATGTCAGCGTTGGCAACAGTTAGCGAGTTTAAGCTTAGAATCACTCTCGCTTAATGGCCCAGTCACAGGGCTAACGTTAAAAGTCATCCGTCAAGGTGAGCCTCTTAGTGCATCACGCGATCTCTTTGCTGGGCAGAAAGGAAACATGAATGCTTTAGAGCTGCTCTCTTTACTGCAAGCTAAATTGGGAAAAAGTGCCGTTTTAAAACCCAATATTGCTTGCGATCCTAGACCAGAAAAGGCCAGTCAGTATCGCCCTGCTGATGCTCCGGATGAAAAGGGGCACGCCATACCATCCATACTACGCCCAGCAATGCAATTACCGACTCCCATTGTATTGCAAGAGCAAGTTTCTTTGGTCCACGGACCTGAGCGAATAGTTTCTGGGTGGTGGGATGGTGATGAGATCATGCGTGATTACTACATTGCACACACCAAGCAAGGCCGCTGGTTATGGATATTTCGCGATCAGCACAAGCACTGGTTTCTTCATGGCTATTTTTGTTAAATCGACAGTTATTTTTGTTGGGTCATTATGAGTTACGCGGAACTATTTTGTCAGTCTAACTTCTCTTTTTTGACTGGGGCTTCTCATGCAGAAGAGCTGGTACTCCAAGCTGCTTTCTATCGCTATCAAGCTCTAGCTATAACGGATGAATGTTCAGTCGCGGGCGTTGTCAAAGCCCATACGACCATCGAACAACATAAACTCGATATCAAACAAATCGTTGGAAGTATGTTTTGGTTAAATGATGAATGCCAAATCGTACTGCTTTGCCCTTGTCGCAAGGCTTATGCCGAGTTGTGTCGTATCATCACAAACGCAAGGAGACGCAGTGAAAAAGGCAACTATCAACTGTTCGAATGGGATTTGATGTCGGTTCGACATTGTTTGGTATTGTGGCTGCCCACACATCAAGAGAGTGATCACTATTGGGGGCGCTGGCTCAATCAACACCACGCTAATCGTTTGTGGGTAGCGATTCAGCGCCATTTGAGTAACAACGATACTGAGTACATTGCGCACTGCGAGCAGTTAGCACATGAATTTCAATTACCTATAACTGCCTGCGGAGGCGTTCTCATGCATGATGTTGAACGCTTGCCATTACAGCATGTACTTACTGCTATAAAACATGGGTGTAGCGTCGATAAACTCGGTTTTGACCGTATTTCGAATACTGAGCGAGCGCTTCGTCCTTTTAAAAAGTTGATTCGGATTTACAAACCAGAATGGCTGGAAGAAAGTACTTACATCGCCGATTTATGCGAGTTTAAGCTCTCCGATTTAAAATACGAATATCCTACCGAGCTGATCCCAGATGGTTATACACCCGACTCTTACTTACGTATGTTGGTCGAACGTGGTAAAAAGCTGCGTTTTCCTGAAGGCGTGCCAGCAGAAGTCAATCAAACCATCGAGAATGAACTGGCGCTTATTCAAGAGCTTAAATACCACTACTACTTCCTTACTATTCACGACATCGTAATGTTTGCGAAACAGCAAGGTATTCTTTACCAAGGGCGAGGTTCCGCTGCAAACTCTGTAGTGTGTTATTGCCTGGAAATTACCGCCGTCGATCCTCGACAAATCGCTGTCTTATTCGAACGATTTATCAGTAAAGAACGTAAGGAACCGCCGGATATTGATGTGGACTTTGAACACGAGCGCCGTGAAGAAGTTATCCAGTATATTTACAAAAAATATGGTCGTGAGCGTGCAGCACTTGCTGCAACAGTGATCAGCTATCGCTTTAAAAGTGCCGTGCGTGAAGTCGGTAAAGCACTAGGGATTGAAGAGACCCAATTAGATTTTTTCATTAAGAACGTTAATCGCCGAGATCGCAGCCAAGGCTGGCAAGCTCAAATTATTGAACTTGGCTTACAACCAGAATCTCTCAAAGGGCAGCAGTTTATCCAATTGGTCAACGAGATCATTGGCTTCCCACGCCATTTATCTCAGCACGTAGGTGGCTTTGTAATTTCATCTGGCCCTTTATATGAGTTGGTACCTGTTGAAAATGCCTCGATGGAAGATCGCACTATCATTCAATGGGATAAAGACGATTTAGAAAGCTTGAAGCTACTAAAAGTCGATGTACTCGCACTCGGCATGTTAAACGCCATCAAAAAGTGCTTTCAACTGGTCGAGAAACATCACCAGCGATCCCTCTCGATTTCCGAGATCACTCGCCGACAAGATGATCCACACGTGTACCGCATGATCCAAAAAGCTGACACGATAGGCGTATTCCAAATTGAATCTCGTGCACAAATGAGCATGCTTCCTCGCCTAAAGCCTGCTTGTTATTACGACTTAGTGATTCAAATTGCAATTGTTCGTCCAGGCCCTATTCAGGGTGATATGGTGCATCCTTTTTTAAAACGACGAGATCACAAAGAGCCTGTCAGTTATCCATCGGAAGAAGTAAAAAGCGTTCTGGAGCGGACTATGGGCGTCCCTATTTTCCAAGAGCAAGTCATCAAGCTAGCCATGGTAGCCGCAGGGTTTAGCGGCGGCGAGGCCGATCAACTCCGTCGAGCGATGGCATCATGGAAAAAGAATGGCGATCTCGCTAAATTCAGACCAAAACTGATCAATGGTATGCAAGAGAGAGGTTATGACTTAGCGTTTGCTGAGCGCATTTTCGATCAGATTTGCGGCTTTGGTGAGTACGGCTTCCCTGAAAGTCATTCAGCGTCTTTCGCAGTGCTGGCATATTGTTCTGCATGGTTAAAATATTATTACCCAGCCGAATTTTACACTGCATTATTGAACAGCCAACCAATGGGATTTTATAGCCCATCGCAATTAGTACAAGATGCTCGCAGACATGGCGTCGAAGTATTGCCGGTGTGCGTCAATCATTCAAAATATCAACATCATCTCGTCTCACGTCCGAATGGCAGGCTCGGCGTGCAACTTGGTTTTCGCTTGGTGAAAGGCTTTAACGCAGAAAGCGCACAAAGGCTTATTGAGCGCAAACCACTTAATGGTTACCGATCGATTCAAGAAGTAAAGCAGATATTAAGAAGCCGAAGTGACATTGAATTATTGGCTTCAGCCAATGCATTTCAGGCCTTATCGGGAAATCGTTATAACGCTCGCTGGGCAGCAATGGATTCCTTATCTGACCTACCATTGTTTCACAAGGTCGAAGAACCCAATGTTAGCTACCAGACTCAACCCTCTGAATATGAAAATTTAATTGAGGATTACGCAAGCACGGGACTATCTCTTAGCCGCCATCCAATTAAATTATTAGAAGAAACGGGCAAACTCCCTCACTTTACCCGCATGAGGCAACTGACAGAGAAACCGCATAAGTCACTGGTCACAGTGGTAGGTGTGGTAACAGGAAGACAATCTCCAGGCACCGCCGCTGGCGTGACATTTTTTACGTTAGAAGATGACACGGGCAACATTAATGTGGTCGTTTGGCAAGCGACAGCACGAGCCCAAAAGCAAGCGTATTTAGGCGCTAAAGTATTAATGGTGAAAGGCATTCTTGAAAGAGAGGGAGAAGTCACGCACGTTATTGCTGGTAAGTTGATTGATTGCACGCACTACTTGAACAATCTACAAAGTAAGTCTCGGGATTTCCATTAGTACAGAGGAATTAAGGAGAGAGATGTTAAAAATCAGAGAGAGGTGCGCTCCCTCTGATTTCACTAGATCTAATCATGCACTTTTAGAAAGCATCTGGCGTAATCGGTCTTGAGCAACTTCAACCAGCAGATCCGGTTGGAATTTAGATATAAAGCGATCACAGCCTACTTTTTGTACCATGGCTTCATTAAAACTACCGCTCAGAGAAGTGTTCAATGTGATAAACAACTTAGACATACGTGGGTCTTGGCGCACTTCATGGGTCAGTTTATAACCGTCCATTTCAGGCATTTCAGCATCCGTAATCATCATCAACAGCTCTTTTTCTACATCTTTACCTTCATCACACCAACGTTTTAAAACCGTTAACGCTTCTAGCCCGTCACGACACTCGATGATATTCATACCCAATTGAGAAAGCGTATCGCGAACTTGATTACGAGCTGTAGAGGAATCATCCACAATCAGAACATTACGCCCGACCATTGCTTGGGCCAGTTCTTGATCGAGAATGTCCTCCGAAATAGTCACGTCGTAATGCACGATCTCTGCTAAAACTTTTTCAACGTCAATAATTTCGACAATTTGAGAGGCATCCCCTTCTTTGATTTGCGTGATAGCCGTGAGGTAATTCGAGCGACCAGACGTGGAAGGAGGCGGCTGAATTTCAGTCCATGCCGTATTAATAATGTTTTTAACCGGACCGACTAAGAAGCCCTGCACCGTGCGGTTGTACTCTGTCACGATCAAATTTTCTTCTTCCGCTTCACCACGTAAAGCAGGAAAACCAATTGCGCCTCGTAAATCAATCACTGGTACCGCTTCACCTCGTAGAGAAGCAACCCCACGAATATTGTAGTGCGATCCAGGGAGCTTGGTTAACGGTGGAAGCTTGATGACCTCTTTCACTTTGAACACATTAATCGCAAATAATTGGCGACTATTTAAAGTGAACAGCAGAAGCTCTAGTCGATTTTCACCAACCAAGTTTGTACGCTGGTCAACCGTATTTAACACTCCGGACATACTACTACCTAAATTATGGATAATTCTTATTTTACTCGAAATCAGTACAGACACAGCAAGGTTATATAACCAAATAACCTTAAAATATTTGGCTTTTCGAGCACAGCTTTAAAGTACAACAGTTTTAGCGTATTACTTCTCTTTGCATCAGACGCAAAGTCACGCAGCACATTGAAAGCCATTTTGTTTATTTACTTGAGCTTTTTAGGAAATTACATGAATGGCGCAGATATAGCAATGCAACATAACTCAAATTCCCTTTCTAGTAATAGGCGATCAAAAAGGGTGAGCCGTTAAGTCTCACCCTAAATCACCTACAAATGCAGTCTCAACAGCCAGGCACATCATCATGTTAAAAAGTACTTAACCTTCCACAACCTTCATCAATAGTTGACCATCGTACAACGCTTGCTTAATCAACGCGGCACCAGGCATTGTGGCTTGCTTATAGAAACGAGACTCCACCAGCTCAAGATCTTGGTGATAAACCGGTAAACTCTGCTCTTCGATACATCGACGAACCGCAGGATAAAGCACATCTTTTGCTTGGTTAATCACACCACCGATCAAGATTTTCTCAGGGTTAAATAAGTTGATCACAATAGCAATTGCAGAGCCTAAGTAGCGTCCAAGTTTTTCAATCACATCGACGGCCAAAGGATCACCGTTTGCAGCGGCTTCACAAATGCTCTCAATACTCATTTCCTCTTGTTTAGCAAGAATAGAGTCTTCGCCATCAGCGATTCGTCTTACGACTTCTTCACGAATTGCTTGAGAACTGGCAACGGTTTCCAAACAGCCAATATTGCCGCAATGACAACGTTTTCCATTTGGGTCAATTTGAATATGCCCGAGTTCACCAATGTTACCGTGACGGCCTTGCAAAACGCGCCCATCCAGAATGATGCCCGCACCTAAACCGTGGTGGATAGAGATAAGAACGGAGTTGTCATTATCTTGAGAATGACCAAAAAGCTTTTCTGCTAATGCCCAAGCTCGCGTGTCATTGGCAATGAAAACTGGCAAGCCTGTTGCTTTGTATATCTCTGGTCCAAGAGCAAGATTTTCGACATTGTAATGAGGCATCTGCAAAACGACACCTTGCTCTGAGTTCACGAGACCAGGCAGTGTAAGGGCAATACTGGTAACCCGATCCAGTTGATCCGCGTAAGTCTGAAAAAATTCATCAATTTCGTAAAGCAGGCGCTCAAGCACATCGTCTTGGTCAAGCTCGTGTATCTCGATTTTAGTATCGATCAGTACATCACCGCCTAACTCATGCAAAGCAATGGTTAAATAACCCCGCCCCAAACGCATTGACAAAAATTGCCAGCCTTCATTATTGACCTGCAAACCGACAGCAGGTCGACCACGACTCGTCGCTTCTTGTACTGTCGTTTCATGAATCAAGTGCGCTTCAATTAATTCTCGAGTGATTTTGGTGATACTAGCAGGAGCAAGCTCACTCTGCTTGGACAAATCAATTCGAGAAATAGGACCTTTTAGGTCAATTAGTTTATATACACGACCAGCATTGACCTGTTTGATATGATCAATATGGCCCGGTTGAGCCATGTACATCTTGCACTCCGAAATTCTATAACGGGACAATTTTTTTACTTTGCGAACTAATTGTGAAGTGAATTAATAAATCCCCGTGACAAGCATCACGTATAAACCTGTTTGTTTGTGTATTCAATCAAATAACGAAGAATCTACTCCTGTTAAATTGTTTGAAAAATAACTTATTTTTATTCACTAAATTATGAAGTAGTGCCTTTAAAGCAGCGCATTTTTATCAATAAGGCCATTGCCTGTCGAATATCTGTCTGTTTTACCGGGGTTACTCTTAATGTAAACATTCTGTGCATATACTTATATTCAAATAGCTTTAAGGTGTGGGCTCAGCAACGAGGCTAACCTTGAGAGCGATTGCGTAAAGTAAGGATAGAGTTCAAGTTACCTTTACACACACATTCATCGGAGAATCTATGACTTCCAAATTAAGACGAACAAAAATTGTCACTACGCTGGGTCCTTCAACGGATAAGGACAATATACTTGAGGAGATCATCAAAGCCGGTGCAAACGTTGTCCGTATGAATTTTTCACATGGAACCAGTGAAGACCACATTCAACGTGCGAACAAAGTCCGTACCATTGCAGCAAGACTTGGGCGTCAGGTTGCAATTCTTGGTGACTTACAAGGCCCTAAAATCCGTGTATCAACGTTTAAAGACGGCCAAGTCATTTTGAATGTGGGCGATAAATTCACATTAGATAGTGATTTACCAAAAGGTGAAGGCAATCAAGAATCTGTAGGGTTAGATTATAAAGAACTACCGCAAGATGTTTCACCAAATGACATTTTATTACTCGATGATGGACGCGTTCAGCTGCAAGTTACCAAAGTAGAGGGTAATAAAGTTCATACCCGTGTGATTGTCGGTGGTCCACTGTCCAACAATAAAGGGATCAACAAAAAAGGCGGCGGATTGTCAGCGGATGCGCTCACTGAGAAAGATAAAGCCGACATTCTTACCGCCGCAGCAATTCAAGTGGACTACCTTGCTATTTCATTCCCACGTAACGGCGAAGACATGCATTACGCTCGACGCTTAGCCAGAGATGCAGGCCTTGAAGCCATGTTAGTGGCTAAAGTCGAACGAGCAGAAACCGTCGCGACCAATGAGTCTATTGACGACATTATTCTCGCATCCGATGTGGTGATGGTTGCACGTGGTGACCTTGGTGTAGAAATCGGTGACCCTGAGCTCATTGGTGTCCAGAAAAAACTGATTCGCCGCGCACGCAGTTTAAACCGTATCGTGATTACTGCGACACAAATGATGGAATCCATGATTACTAGCCCAATGCCAACGCGTGCTGAAGTGATGGATGTAGCCAATGCGGTTCTAGACGGCACTGACGCGGTGATGCTGTCTGGAGAGACTGCTG
Organism: Vibrio sp. Vb1554; assembly: GCF_033344235.1. NCBI lineage: Bacteria > Pseudomonadati > Pseudomonadota > Gammaproteobacteria > Vibrionales > Vibrionaceae > Vibrio > Vibrio sp. Vb1554. Next base: position 61,257 of record NZ_JAWPOJ010000007.1, read on the forward strand.
CAGGTAAATATCCTGTAGAAACGGTCAAATCCATGGCCGAAGTATGTGTGGGGGCAGAAAAAATGTCGGAGGCAAGTCTATCAACCTATCGCTTAGATAGAACCTTCGAAACCGCTGAAGAAACCATCGCAATGGCAACCATGTACTCTGCGAATCACATGGAAGGAATTAAAGCGATGATCTCGTTAACTGAGTCCGGCAGGACTGCGTTGATGATGTCTCGCTTAAGCTCTGGCTTGCCAATATTTGCCTTATCACGGAATGAATCGACACTAAATCGAGCAGCATTATACCGAGGCGTGACACCTGTATATTTCGAGTCAAAAAGTGATGCGGGTTTACCAACGGCTCAAGCAGCGATTACTAGCCTTAAAGAGCAAGGGTTCTTGCACAAAGGTGATTTAGTCATTATTACTCAAGGCGATGTAATGGATGTTGTGGGCTCAACCAACTGCATGCGCATTCTACAAGCGTAGTCGTTATACCTAACTGGAATTAATCACAAGAACCCGCAAATAAGGCTCAGAAAATGGAGCCTTATTTATATGCTTTGTATATTGCGCACATCGTGAACGTAAGAAGGTTTATGCACTCTCTCTACCATCAATTTCAACATCCAGCTGGTCGTAGAGTTGAACTAGGTTAAACCCAGCTTGAAGCCCAAGTTGATAGTCATGCTCTAGTGACTCTTGGTCACTTAACAAAGAAGAAGAACGAAGTCCCTCTTTAGGCGCAACTTGTAAAATAAAAGTGTCGTCAGGTGGAGCAGATATAAAGGCCTGCGTGAGCTCAAATGTTTGATAATGAATCATCAGCATGTCGGCTAAACCTGAGTCAAAATTCTCACCAATCAGGTGGCTTAAACGATACAAGTTATCGGCACCGAACAACCAACGGCCTCCATTTAACAGCATTTTCCCTGCAAGCTTCGATTGATGTGCTGCATTAATTTTTTGTTGGAAGAACGACGCCCAATCCAGCTTCCACTGATTCACTTTTTGCTGCCATGATTGCTGTACTGAGTTGATAGACTCCCGATACCATTCGACAGGCACATCCCCCACCTCACTTTGGGCTCTCGCTTCAATCTCTGAAAACGGCTCTGTGCGAATGACAATAATGTTGCGAGCATTCTGACGCCACGCTTCTTGAACAGGGATAGAGGCAGACACGCCGCCATCCACAAACTTATTGCCATTTACGTCGACAGGTCCGTGATATAACTTGGGAATCGCACATGTCGCTAGCATAGTGTTAAACCACGAGTCATCCAAGATTGGTAGATATTGATCTGATAGCGTCTCTATATTCGTTACCGCAGCAAACGCTCCTCGTTTTCCCAATGCACTGCGACCTAAATCAAGGTCAAGCTTGTATGGGAAATCTTGAATCCGTTCTAATGCCCACTCTAAACCTAAGTACTGCTGCTTTCGGATATAGCGAAACAGATTAAAAAATTCAGGAGACGTTGTCAGCTCGGTAATAAAAGCTTTGCCCATGCCATGTTGACGACACAAGTAAGAACATAAGTTAAGTGCTCCGGCAGAGGTGCCATAGAATTCATCGAAAGGATCGAAGTTGGAAAGTAAAAAGGCGTCTAAAACGCCAGCGGTAAAAATCCCTCTCTGCCCTCCACCTTGCGTGACTAAAGCAGTTTTACCATGCCTAAAGTGCTCATAAACTTTTACATCAAGCTCTGCATGGCTTTCTGTGATTATACCGCTGTTACGTATCATAGGCTCACGCCATTTTGTTAAAACGTTTGGTAAAAGTGGTTATCTTAAGCTGTTGTAATAGCAATGATGCCAAATGACAAAAGCACTGCAAAAACAGTCACCACAATGATTAATGCGGATTTTAGATCGTGTTCCATAAACACCTCCTTAATATGTAACAAATTAATAACACCGGTGTGAAATATGTTCAAGATTTGCTTAATTTAGTCGCGCAATTTTGACTAACCCATCACAATTAGCTTAGTCATAATAAGGAGATAGGGCATGAACCAAAAACTCAGCTGGCTAGTAGGAATCATGATGATGAGTACTGCTATCAATGCACAAGCGAATATCATCGTTACACCATACATAGGCTATACAGGAGGCGGCCAAGTAGAGGATGAAAGTGGTAATACATACGATCTCGACCCCGCAGTGAATTACGCTCTTTCAGTCGAGACTCCCTTAGAAAAAGGAAGGATCGGATTGTTTTACTCCAATCAATCGACGGAACTTGAAAAGCTGTCCAACTCGGCAGATATCCATTATCTGCACTTCCAAAGCAGCATGTACTATCCTGTCGCAGAAAAATGGCAAACCTATATCGGTGTAGGTTTGGGCGCTTCTTACGCCGATGTGGATTGGGTAGACAAAAAATACGGATTTTCGGCTAGCGCTTTTGCAGGGCTGGAATATGAATTTTCAAAGAACTTTGCATTAACAGCCCAACTGAGATGGTTAGGAACGGTCGTTGATAACGATACATCTGGCGCCTGTACTCTACCTAATGACGGCTCAAACTGTATCATTAAGTTCGATACTGATTGGATGAACCAATTCCAATCAAATGTCGGTTTTAGTTTCCGCTTCTAATTTTTATGCATGTTCCTTTATAGGACTCGTCACAAAGAACGCTGAACGAGTCCTGCACAGAGCCGATAAAGGATATCGTCTAAACACCATTGTTTGGCAAAGTAACGAAGCATCATCTAGATAGGTGCACAAAAGATAGCCGTACGCCCTAATTAATCAAAATAGTCTTAAACACCAAAGCAATTATTAGATCCCAGTCATTTATTCCAGACAAACAACCACACACCCACATAAAACCACAATCAAACTCAAATTTAACAAGATTAAAACCAGACAACGCATCTGAATTAACATTTAGATTCTATTGCGCTAAGTATTATTAGAAGTTAGTCTGATCAGTGAAAACAGATAAATATTTCAGTTTTATCAAACACACATCAAAATTTTAAGATTAATAATCTACTTTCTCTTACAGTAGCCAGAATATAGCTCTATAAAATTATAAGAAGTTAGAATTAAGGATAGAAAAGCTGATGGATAACAGCGGTCCTTTCTTCCAACTGTTTGCGCAATTATTACTGTGTTACGTAGAGAGCTTCATTCCTCAGGGAGTCTTATAGGAGTCAAATATGAAGCGAGAACAATGGGGATCCCGGGCGGGATTCATCTTAGCAGCAGTTGGGTCTGCTATCGGTTTGGGAAACATTTGGCGTTTCCCATACATGGCCTATGAAAACGGTGGCGGCGCATTTTTTATTCCTTACATTTTTGCCATGATCACTGCCGGTATTCCATTTATGATCCTTGAGTTCAGTATGGGACAAAAATACCGAGGCTCGGCACCAAAAACACTAGCGAAAATTCATTCTAAATTTGAATGGCTTGGCTGGTTCCAAGTTGGTGTGGCTGCAGTTATTGCCGTTTACTATGTGGCTGTTATCGGTTGGTCGATTTCTTACTTTGGGTTGTCGTTCACTCAAGGTTGGGGAACCGATACCAACGCATTTTTCTTTAGTGAATACCTAAAGCTAGGTGACAACTCACCAACAGACTTAGGCAGTATTCAATGGAAGATTGCTTTATCCATGGTGATTGCTTGGGCAATTACTTACACCGCTATTGCCAAAGGCGTGAAATCAGGAATTGAACGAGCATCTAAAATTATGATGCCAATCCTATTCTTGATGGTGATTTTCTTAATCGGACGTATGATTTTCTTGCCAGGAGCTCTAGATGGCGTGAACTACATGTTCGAACCCGATTTCAGCAAAATTTGGGATGTGAAAGTATGGGCAGCGGCATATGGTCAGATCTTCTTTACGCTAAGTATCGGCTTCGCCATCATGCTAGCTTATTCTAGCTACCTACCAGAAAAGTCAGACATAACGAATAACGCGTTTATGACCGTGTTGATCAACTGTGGCTTCTCGATCCTAGCCGGCATCATGATCTTCTCAGTATTGGGTTACATGGCTCAAGAGCAAGGTAAGCCGTTAACAGAGGTGGTATCTGCAGGCGTTGGCTTGGCTTTTGTTACTTTACCTGCGGCAATTAACCTACTACCTGCCCCATATATTCTTGGTCCACTGTTCTTCTTTGCACTGGTGGTTGCTGGTCTAAGTTCGCATATTTCAATTATGGAAGCCGTAACTTCAGCCATTATCGACAAGCTGAAGTGGAGCCGTAAAAAAGCTGCAAATGTTGTGATTGGTATTGGCTTCGTTGTCTCTATGGCGTTTGCTACCAATGGCGGTCTGCTGCTACTCGATCTAGTAGACCACTTTGCAAACAACGTTGGCATCATGGTTGGTGGTCTGGTTGAGATTGTCTTGATGGCGTGGCTATTGAAGCGCGTGCCAGAAGTACGTAATTACGTTAACGAGCGCTCTGATTTCTCTGTTGGTCAATGGTTCGAGGTCTGCTTACGCTTCGTTACACCAATCATGCTCGCCATTATCTTAGCGACCAAGCTATACGCCCTAATTACTGAAGGCTACGGTGGCTATGATCTAACTTTAGGCTGGGCACTTATCGCCGCACTCTTTATCTTTGGTCTAGTGATCAACGCAGTGAACCGCAAGGAGACAGCAAAATGACAATCAGCGCAATTATTATGATGGTTATTGGTTTAGGTATCACTTGGGGCGGCGCTGCCGTTTGCATCAAGCGAGCCATGGATAAACAATAGAACGTTAAGTTCCACATAAAAAACGCCGGTAGTTACCGGCGTTTTTTTATACATACATTAGTTCAATTCTAGAAACTGTACTTGATGCCAACGGCGCCGCCAAGTTGCAAGTCAGCACCTTTGTAAAGATCTAGCTCTGGGTGTATTTGACCATAAAGGTCCCAGCCGCGTGATAAATCCCAGTTCACACCAAGTGGTACTCTCACACCAAACTCGTCATCCCATTCATACCAGCCACCAACGCCGACATACCAAGTCACAGGCATGTTTTGATCGAATGTTCCACGCTTAGCGATGTAATCAAACGCCATACCATCGTTTCCGATAATGCCACGATATTTGTTATCTAACTCTACAACAACACTTAATTGTTGATCGACAGCCATACCAACTGATAGATCCGTTGGCTCGCTTGCCGCCATTGCCGTACTAGAAACTAGTCCCAAAACTAAAATGAATTTGTTCTTCATACACGTTATCAATTATTCAAAAAAACATTATTCGCTATTCAAACATAATGGCATATCAATATGTCAACGATGGGTAAGCTCGATGTATGAAAAAGCTGACAAAAGTAAAGATGAGTTTAGGATCACACTAAAAAAGGAACTGTCAGTTAATAAAATAGGAACTAAAAAAGGAGGTCGAAGCCTCCTTTTATGCATTACTATGAATGACTGCGATTAACCGTGGTTACGAATCCACTCATCCATTTCAGTTTTTAGGTTATCAGACTTAGTACCGAAGATAGCCTGTACACCACCAGCTACAACTACAACACCAGCAGCGCCTAGTTGTTTTAGCTTGTCTTGGTCAACAGCTGCTGTATCTGCAACTGCTACACGTAGACGTGTGATACATGCATCTAGACCAGTAATGTTAGCTTTACCGCCAAACGCTGCAACCAGTTCACCGCCCATATCAGAGCCAGAAGTTACAGCTGCACTTTCCGTTTCATCTTCACGGCCAGGTGTTTTTAGGTCAAGCGCTGTGATTACACCACGGAACACTACGTAGTAAATTACTGCGTAAACTAGACCAACGGCAATCATTAGCACCATCTTCTGAGCGTTACCAGATAGAACTAGGAAGTCGATCAGACCGTGAGAGAAAGAAGTACCGTGTACAAAGCCTAGAGTGTTCGAAACGATGTATGCAGAACCAGCTAGTAGAGCGTGGATACCGTATAGTAGTGGAGCAACGAATAGGAATGAGAATTCGATTGGCTCAGTAATACCAGTTAGGAATGAAGTCAGTGCAGCTGACGCCATGATACCCATTACTTTTGCACGGTTTTCTGGTTTAGCACAATGAGCAATTGCGATTGCTGCAGCTGGTAGACCGAACATCTTGAACATGTAACCACCCGCTAGCTGACCGAAGCCATTACCAGCAGCACGAGATGCTTCATCAGCAACTAGGTAACAAGTTAGTACACCATTTTGAGCTTCACCGGCAGCGTTAACACAAGAACCTGCTTCGAAGAAGAACGGTACGTTCCATACGTGGTGTAGACCGAATGGGATTAGAGAACGCTCAACAACACCGTAGATACCGAATGCTAGCTGTGGGTTTTGGTGTGCAGCCCAATCAGAGAATGCAGAAATTGCACCGCCAATTGGTGGCCAGATAACAGAAAGGATAACACCTAGGATGATCGCAGCAAAACCAGTGATGATTGGCACTGCGCGCTTACCAGCGAAGAAGCCAAGGTACTCTGGAAGTTGGATTTTGAAGAAACGGTTGAATGCCCAAGCAGCCACACCACCGACAAGGATACCACCTAGTACACCTGTATCGATTTTCTCAACACCCATAACGCCCGCCATTACACCTAGCGTTGCCGTCATGATGCCGTAACCAACGATAGCTGCAAGACCTGCAACACCGTCGTTGTTAGTGAAGCCTAGAGCTACACCTACTGCAAATAGAAGTGCCATTTGGCCGAATACTGAACCACCAGCTTGTTCCATAAGATTAGAAACGATCTCTGGAATAAAGCTTAGATGGGCAGCACCCACACCTAATAAAATACCTGCAACTGGTAAAACTGATACTGGAAGCATCAGAGCCTTACCAACTTTTTGCAGGTTAGCAAAAAGGTTCTTAAACATGTTTATGCTCCTGATAAATTTATAAGTATTATTTGGGCACTAACGGCACACCCCCGTAGCCTAAAGGTTAGCACCCAATGAAAATGTAACCACAACTGCATTATATTTTCCGGCTCTAAATATATATTGATGACCCTCAAACTTTCCACACAGTTACGAAATTTAGTTTCAAAACAAGTCTTGGATCACACCCAAAAACAGCCGATGAAAAGGTTTGCATTGCACTTATATTACTGTTTTATAAAGAATTAATTATTTATATAATTAATTTTAAGGCGTAAATAAAATACGCCCCAATGTTATTTTTAGTAACAAAATTACATTTGTGATTTTTGAATGTTATTAAATCAACATTTTTAGTAAACATTAAACTCGTGAGCGTATCTGTTGTTTTTATCAACAAAAAAGGAGCCTAAGCTCCTTTTTTATGCTCTTATTATTTTTTCATCGCAAAAAAAGATTTCGGAAGTTTTCGGTGGTTTTTTGTGCCACTTCAGAAAGAGAGCACGATTTGAGTTGCGCAATATAAGAAGCGACTTCGACAACATAAGCGGGTTGATTCTCTTTGCCACGATGAGGGACAGGAGCCAAGTAAGGAGAATCTGTCTCAATAAGAAGCTTCTCTAAAGGTAGAGTCTTCACCACTTCTTTTAACTCTGTAGCTTGACGGAAAGTAACAATCCCCGAGATAGAAATATAAAACCCCAGCTCCAGTGCAGCTTCAGCAAATGGAAGATCTTCTGTAAAACAGTGGATAACACCACCACATTTCTCTGCCCCACCCTTACGCAAAATATCAAGAGTATCCGCACGTGCGTTTCTGGTATGGATAATTAAAGGTTTGTTGAGCTCCACTGCAAGATCAACGTGTTGCTCAAAGCGCTCTTTCTGTAACGCGGCCGTTTCGGGCTTGTAATGATAATCTAAACCCGTTTCGCCAATAGCGACGACTTTTGCATTCGACGCATGGTGGCGCAATACGTCCATCGAAAAGTCGCTTTCAACATCAAGTGGATGCACACCGCACGAAGCATAAACATTGTCATAAGGCTCGATCATTTCCATCATTTTCGGGAAAGAATCCAGCGTTACTCCAACAGAAAGTAGCTCAGTTACGTTTGCTTGTTTAGCTTTGTTAATAACGTCTTCCACATTGATGTGGAGATCGTCGTAATTCAATTTGTCTAAATGACAATGAGAATCTACGAACATAATGCCTCTCGTGATTCAATTAACCAATTCATTGATAGTAGCTCAAGGTTCAGGCCAGGAAAGGCTTGCACCTGAGCTTTCAGGTTCATCAGCGCCTTCGCTGATGAGTACAAACCGTTATAGTTGTCCGGTTGAAACTTTGTCGCGCCCGGAAGCATTTGAGCTTCTGATACACCAAACTGCGCTTTCTGAGCATCTGTCAGTAAATACCATGCCCAGTCTAGTGATTGCTCTGAGTGTTTAGCGATTAAAGAAGCACACTCAGAAACGTCTGAAACAGGCGAAGACATTGCCTTAATAAAACTGCGTTCAAAAGCCAAGTAAGCTTCGAGATCGCCATTATTTAACGCATCCAATGTTTTTATTGGAGAGCCCATATTCAGTTTTAAGGCGTAAGCAGGAACTTGCTTCGCCCCTTGTTCGTGCATCCATTGCATCGCTTGTTCCGCTGACGGAGGCGCAACAACCCAGTGTTGGCAACGGCTACGAATCGTTGGGAGCAGACGCTCCTGATTGTGGGTAACGAGCAAAAACAAGCACTTTGCCCCAGGCTCTTCTAGCGTCTTTAACAGCGCATTCGATGCCGACTCGTTCATAGAGTCCGCCGGTTCTATTACAAATAGGCGGTAACCATTAAGCTGAGATGATTCCTGAGCAAGACGGTTACAAGCGCGAATTTGGTCCACCGTTATCGCCTTTCCTTCTTTCTCTGGCTTGATCCAGTGTAAATCAGGGTGGTTTTGAGATTGATTTAGCTGGCAGCTATGACAAAAACCGCATGCTTCACTCGCGTAATTTTGGCAAAGAAGTGCTTGGCTAAAAAACTCGATAAGTTTTTCGATGCCCAAGCCCTGCTCGCTTTGTAATAAAAGCGCACCTGGTATTCTGTCCGACTCTAACCCTACTTTGAGGTTGTCCCATATTGGCTGTAGCCATGGATAATCATTTAACATGAGTCACCTAAATTTACGTTTCACTTATTGACGAGCTAGCCACTCGTTTAGAGCGTCCCGAATATCACGCGACACGCCTTCAATCGTCTGTTCTGCGTTAATGATAACGATGGAAGGATCGGCATGAGCAATCTCCAAATAACGCTCACGTGTACGCTCGAAGAAACTAATATCCATCTTCTCTATACGATCTAACTCACCACGCCCACGTGCACGCTCAAGCCCAACACGAGGGTCAATATCCATATAGAGAGTGAGAGCAGGTTTAAAATCACCAAGCGTTGTATCTCGGAGATTTTTCATTAACGATGCGTCAATCTGACGGCCACCACCTTGATAAGCTTGCGACGACATATCGTGTCGGTCACCAACCACCCACTGACCGTTTTCCAAAGCTGGTTTGATCACGTTCTCAACCAACTGAACACGTGCAGCGTACAGAAGAAGCAACTCCGTCATGTCCTTAAGTTCTTCGCCTTCGTGCTCTTCTTTCACCAGAGCGCGCATTTTTTCTGCTAGCGGTGTGCCTCCTGGCTCACGGGTATTTACGATATCCTCAATACCGGCCGCTTTTAGCGTATCTAAAACGGTTTTAATCGCAGTGCTTTTACCCGCGCCTTCTAGGCCTTCAACGACAATAAAGTTTGCTTTCATCATTTGTTCTTTCTTAGTTCTCTTAAATAGGCACGAACAGCACGGTTGTGCTCAGCAAGGGATTTCGAGAATACATGTCCGCCCTTTCCACTTGCTACAAAATATAAATAGTTGCTGCTTTCTGGATTCAAAGCCGCTTCAATGGAAGCTTCACCAGCCATCGCAATCGGTGTTGGTGGCAAACCATTGATGGTATAGGTGTTATATGGTGTCGGCGTACGCAAATCTTTCTTACGAATGTTGCCATCGTAGGCGTCACCCATACCATAAATAACTGTCGGATCAGTTTGTAACCGCATACGTTTGTTCAATCGGTTGATAAACACAGAAGCGACGCGCTCACGCTCAGAATCAATAGCCGTCTCTTTCTCGATGATAGACGCGAGAATCAAGGCTTCATATTTATCCTGTAATGGCAGCTTTTCTTGACGAGCTTCCCAGCTAGCGTCCAGTATTTTATTGAGTTTTCGATGCGCTCGTTTTAATAACTGGCTTTCACTCGCACCCGCTGTGTAATGGTAGGTTTCTGCTAAAAACAACCCTTCTAGCTTTTCTCTCTCAATTCCGAGCTTCGCAGCCATTTCTTTTTCTGAAAGATCGGTTAAATCATGCTTTAAATAAGGAGCACTTTTTAGTTGATCTACCCATTCAGAAAAGCGGCTGCCTTCAACAAAAGTGATCGCAAACTGGTATTCTTTTCCAGTATTCAGATGCTCCAATGTTTGCGAAAGTGACATACCAGGCTCAAGTTGGTAAGTACCCGCTCGCACTTGCAACAATTCTGGATATAAGTGAGGAATTAAACGGATGTACTCCGATGTTTCAATCACCTCATCTTCAACTAAGGCGCGCATGACATGATGAAAGCTTGTACCACTTTCTACAGTAAACAGCTGAGGTTGTTCCAATAGAATAGGCTTTTCAACGTATTGTTTAGCCTGTGAAATTATATAAAAAACAGCTGCTGCGCCTATCACTGCGATCAGCACAACAAAAGCCAACAGTTTTTTAATCACGTAGTTAAATTCCCTTGCAGTCGTTGAGTCAATTTTCCTATCGGAAATATAGTCTTAGAGTTCGATGTCACTATGCTGCGAATAGGTGCGACACCTAATATTGAGTTACACATGAAAGCCTCGTCAGCACTCAGCAAATCTGGAAGTATAAAACGCCCCTCGATGACTTCAATATGACTTACTTTAAGTAACTCAAGCACCTTACGACGCATTACGCCCGTAACGCCTGATAAGGTCAGCTCCGGCGTAAATACTTTATTACCTTTAACCCAAAAAAGGTTGGCCATTGTAGTTTCAATGACATGGTTTTGCACATTTAACGTTATTGCATCTGCAAACTCTGTATTGTCGATTTCAGCCTTGGCGAGAATCTGCTCTAAACGGTTGTTGTGCTTATGTCCCGCAAGTAAAGGTTGAATCCCTAGACGAGTATTACAAACGCCCAAGTCCACACCTTGTTCTTGCCAAGATGAATAATGAGAAGGAAACGCAAAATTGGAAATCGTCACGATAGGACTTTCAATCCCATTAGGGCTATACCCTCGCCCGCCAATACCGCGGCTAACGTGAATCTTCACCCCCGCTCGTGCGTCAGATAAAACCGCTTTGCTTGCCCAATCATGCACAACTTTCCAGTCAGGTGAAGAGATCTTCAAAGCGTCAAGGCAAGCACTCATGCGCTCAGTATGTTCCTGCCAGTAAACCAACTCTCCATTTTGGGTCAGGATGGTGGTAAAGCCTCCATCACCGTATTGGAATGAGCGATCACCTAGCTCTACATGCGTTTGCGGAACTCCATTTACCCAAAACATTCACGTACCTTCAAATTAGCAGACAACAAATAAAACAAAACGGCTCAATGCTAAGCATCGAGCCGTTAGAATACAAGTTTCGCTTATCTAAATTAGGTTAGATAGTGTTACTCAGCGAACTTCTTGAAGATCAAAGAACCGTTTGTACCACCAAAGCCAAACGAGTTACAGATAGCGTACTCCATACCTTCAACTTTGCGCGCTGTATGCGGCACAAGGTCGATGTCTAGACCTTCTTCTGGATCATCAAGGTTAATGGTTGGCGGAACAATTTGGTCAACCAAAGACATAACCGTGATAATTGCTTCAACAGAGCCAGCAGCACCTAATAGATGACCCGTCATCGACTTAGTTGAAGATACAAGAACTTGCTTCGCACCTTCTTCACCAAGAGCACGTTTCACGCCTTTGATTTCTGCAACATCACCAGCTGGAGTAGAAGTACCGTGAGCATTCACATAACCTACTTGAGTACCTGTGATGTTAGCGTCACGCATCGCCGCTTCCATCGCAAGTGCACCACCAGAGCCGTCTTCGCTTGGAGATGTCATGTGGTAAGCATCACCAGACATACCAAAACCAACCAGTTCTGCGTAAATCTTCGCGCCACGTGCTTTTGCGTGTTCGTACTCTTCAAGCACCATCATGCCAGCACCATCACCTAGAACAAAACCATCACGGCCTTTATCCCATGGGCGAGACGCTTTTTGAGGCTCTTGATTACGAGTAGATAGTGCTTTAGCTGCACCGAAGCCAGCCATGCCAAGAGGCGTAGAAGCTTTTTCTGCACCACCAGCAACCATCGCATCTGCATCGCCGTAGGCAATCATACGTGCTGCATGGCCGATATTATGCAGGCCAGTAGTACATGCGGTAGAAATCGCGATATTTGGACCACGAAGACCACGCATGATAGATAGGTTACCTGCAACCATGTTTACAATGGTCGAAGGAACAAAAAATGGGCTAACTTTGCGAGGGCCTTTGTCTACTAATGCAGTATGGCCAGTTTCGATAAGGTCAAGACCGCCAATGCCTGAGCCGATAGCAACACCAACTCGAGCCGCATTTTCTTCGGTAATTTGTAAGCCAGAGTTATCAAGAGCTTGAATACCCGCTGCAATGCCGTACTGGATGAAAAGGTCCATCTTACGAGCATCTTTTTTAGACATGTACTCTGTGCAATCGAAATCTTTAACAAGACCTGCAAAACGAGTTGAGAAGTTCGTAGTATCAAAGTGCTCGATATTTACGATACCACTTTGACCTTCTAGCAGGGCTTTCCAAGATGATTCTACTGTGTTGCCTACCGGTGACAACATACCCATGCCAGTGACAACTACACGACGCTTGGACACGATATAATTCTCCGGGAATTGAATATTTCTATGAGAGGATAGAAGAAGTTAGAAAGAACACAGGCGGTCTAGGAGACCGCCTGGGAGAGCTAATTACTGAGCGCTGTTTACGTAGTCGATTGCAGCTTGAACAGTAGTGATCTTCTCAGCTTCTTCGTCAGGAATCTCAGTGTCGAATTCCTCTTCTAGAGCCATAACTAGTTCTACAGTGTCTAGAGAATCAGCACCTAGATCGTCAACGAAAGAAGCTTCGTTTTTAACTTCTGCTTCGTCTACACCTAGCTGTTCAACAATGATTTTCTTTACGCGTTCTTCGATGTTGCTCATTTTTCTTTTCCTTTACAGATTTCGCCTAATGCGATGATTCCGTAGTTTATTCGAACTATTGAAAGTTGCAAGGGGGTCCTTGCTGGTCAAACCACAAAATTAGCGAATTTAACCGAATTTCAATACATTTTTGACTTAAATCATGCACAAATCTTGCGCATAAGCATGACAAGTTCATGACAGTTAACTGCAACTATAGGCTATTTTTCACAATGTAAAATAGCTTATTTTGCATAAACTGTCGCATTAAACCATGTACATGCCACCATTTACATGCAAAGTTTCACCAGTAATGTACGCTGCTTCAGGAGAAGCAAGGAAAACTACTGCTGATGCAATTTCACGTGGGTCACCTAAACGACCTGCTGGCACGTTCGACAATGTTGCCGCACGTTGGTCATCATTTAGTGCCTTAGTCATGTCAGTTTCGATGAAACCAGGAGCAACAGTGTTCACTGTTACACCACGAGACGCAACTTCACGAGCCATTGATTTAGTAAAACCAATCACGCCCGCTTTCGCTGCTGCGTAGTTAGTTTGACCAGCATTACCCATGGTACCAACAACAGAGCCTACGTTGATGATACGACCCGCACGTTTTTTCATCATACCGCGTAAAACCGCTTTAGACATGCGGTAGATTGGCGTTAGGTTGGTATCGATGATGTCGTTCCACTCATCATCTTTCATGCGCATCAATAGGTTGTCACGAGTAATACCAGCGTTATTCACCAGAATATCGATCACACCAAATTCTTCGTTGATCGTTTTTAATGTCGCTTCGATAGACTCGACATCAGTCACGTTAAGCGCTAAGCCTTTACCGTTATCACCAAGATACTCGCTGATAGCAGCCGCACCACTTTCAGAAGTAGCAGTACCGATAACCGTAGCACCTCGCTCGACAAGAAGTTCCGCGATCGCGCGGCCAATACCACGGCTTGCGCCGGTAACTAGCGCGATCTTACCTTCTAGATTCATCATGTTGTGTTTCCTTTTCTTATCGCAAATTTATCGCTTGATGGATTACTTCGCAGCGTCTAGCGATGCGATATCATTCACTGCGGCTGCAGTTAGCGTTTTCACGATACGTTTTGTTAGACCTGTTAAAACTTTACCAGGACCAAGCTCAAGAAGATTTTCTACGCCTTGTTCGTGCATCAGTTCAACTGTCTCAGTCCAACGAACTGGGCTATGTAGCTGACGAACAAGCGCATCTTTGATTTTTGCAGGATCTGTCTCAGCAACCACATCAACGTTGTTGATAACTGGCAGCTGTGGTGAGTTAAATTCGATAGACTCGAGAGCTACAGCAAGTTTTTCCGCTGCTGGCTTCATAAGTGCACAGTGTGAAGGTACTGAAACAGGGAGAGGAAGCGCACGCTTCGCACCAGCTTCTTTACATAGCGCACCAGCTCGCTCTACTGCGTCTTTGCTACCAGCGATAACGACTTGACCAGGCGAGTTAAAGTTTACTGGAGAGACCACTTCGCCTTGCGCTGCGTCTTCACACGCTTTTGCAATCGCATCATCAGCCAAACCGATAATCGCGTACATTGCGCCAGTACCAGCTGGTACTGCTTCTTGCATAAGTTGACCACGTAATTCAACCAGCTTGATGGCTTCTTTAAAGTCAATAACACCCGCACATACAAGTGCTGAGTACTCACCTAGGCTGTGACCGGCTAGGTTTGCTGGTTGCTCTAAGCCAAGTTCCTGCCATACACGCCAGATTGCAACAGATGAAGCTAGCAAAGCTGGTTGAGTACGGAAAGTCTCGTTTAAATCTTCTGCAGGTCCATTTTGAACAAGCGCCCATAGATCGTAACCTAGTGCGTCAGATGCTTCTGCAAATGTTTGTTTTACTACGTCATATTGTTCGCCTAGTTCTGCAAGCATACCTACAGCTTGAGAACCTTGACCTGGAAATACGATAGCAAACTTGCTCATGTTGTTTTCCTTTAAGCAAAGTAAAAAGAAATAAGATGCACCAAGTGCACCTTAAATTTTGAATTCTTGTGAAACTTAGAACTTCACAAGGGCCGAGCCCCAAGTGAATCCGCCGCCAAACGCTTCAAGAAGCAGAGTTTGACCGCGTTTAATACGACCATCACGTACCGCTTCATCTAGTGCTGTTGGCACCGTCGCAGCTGATGTGTTGCCGTGTTTATCAAGTGTAATCACGACTTGGTCTAGTGACATCGAAAGTTTCTTCGCTGTCGCTGAAATAATGCGGTAGTTCGCTTGGTGCGGCACTAGCCAGTCTAGTTCAGACTTATGCATGTTGTTGGCTTCAAGCGTATCTTTTACTAGTTTCGATAGCTGAGTGACAGCGACTTTGAATACTTCGTTCCCAGCCATATGAAGCCATTTATCCGCATCTTGCCCCCGCACAGGTACAGGTAGGCTTAGAAGCTCTCCGAATTGACCATCCGAGTATATGTGGGTAGAGATAATGCCAGGCTCTTGGCTAGCGCCTACGACAACGGCTCCGGCACCATCACCAAATAGAATAATGGTTGAACGGTCTGTCGGATCACACGTTTTAGACAAAGCATCTGAACCAATCACAAGTACGTTTTTGCACATACCAGATTTGATATGTTGGTCTGCAACAGATAATGCGTACACAAAACCAGAACAAGCAGCGGCTAAGTCAAAAGCTGGACAACCTTTAATGCCAAGCTTTGCCTGCACCTGACACGCAGATGAAGGGAAAGTATGGCTACTGCTCGTTGTGGCTACGATAATCAGGTCGATATCGTTTTTATCAATACCCGCCATATCGATAGCGTTTTCAGCTGCGTAGAATGCCATGTCTGCTACAGTCTCGTTTTCTGCAGCAATTCGACGCTCTTTAATACCCGTGCGAGCAACGATCCACTCATCACTTGTATCTACCATTTTCTCTAGATCTGCGTTTGTACGCACCTGAGATGGCAGGTAGCTGCCAGTACCTAAAATTTTGCTATACATGAAGACTAATAATGCCTCTCGAGTAAAACCGCTTCCAAACGATCGCTAATACGGCTTGGTACTTGTCGTTTGACCTCGTGTACTGCCTCGCCAAGTGCATTGACAATCGCAGATACATCCGCACTTCCATGGCTTTTTATGACAATGCCGCGCAATCCTAGCAAACTTGCGCCGTTATACTGGTCGGGGTTCAGTGTTTTTAGTTCATTAAACAGCCTAGAAAACAACTTTCTAGCTATCCAACCCTTTATCGTTGATGCCATTATGCTGGTTTTAATTTTTTCGATAAAAAGTTGAGCTGTTCCCTCACTGGCTTTTAAGCATACGTTGCCGACAAATCCATCACAAACAATGACGTCAGCAACATCATGCAAAATTTGATTACCTTCAATATAACCGACAAAGTTAATCGCATCGGTCTGAGAAAGCATTTCTGCGCAACGTTTGACTAAATCGTTACCTTTAATCTCTTCTGCGCCAATATTGAGTACAGCAACGCGAGGAGGACGACCCAAGTGTTCTTCAGCTAATGCACTGCCCATTACAGCAAATTGGAACAAGCTATCAGCATCGCACGATACATTCGCCCCCAGATCTAGCATCCAAGTGCGCTTTCCGGTAATCGTCGGTAAAGCGGAAACTAAAGCAGGACGTTCAATGCCAGGAAGTAACTTAAGAATGAAACGCGATAGTGCCATTAATGCACCGGTGTTGCCACCACTAACACAAGCATCCGCTTTCTGCTCAGAAACCAAATCGATAGCCATACGCATAGAACTATTTTGGCTATTACGTAACGCCAATGAAGGTTTTTCTGAGTTCGAGATAACTTTCTCGCTGTGAAGAATAGTCAAGCGGGAACTGGTCGAGGTACCGAGTTGAGATAATTGAGACGTGATCAGAGATTGATCACCAATAAGAATCACTTTTAGCTCTGGGAAATGAGACAGTGCCTGCACGGCGGCAGGCACTGTTACGCGTGGACCGAAATCCCCGCCCATTGCATCAAGTGCAACGGTAATACTTTGCAAAGGTTCAACCTTACTTGTTGATAACCTTTTGACCACGGTAGTAACCTTCAGCAGTTACGTTGTGGCGTAGGTGAGTTTCACCAGAAGTCGCGTCTACAGATAGAGCAGCTGTAGTTAGCGCATCGTGTGAACGACGCATACCGCGCTTAGAACGAGTTTTACGGTTTTTCTGTACGGCCATTGACCCTACTCCTATACTATTGGGTTAAAAACCTGAAGAAGAATCGGCTACCACACCTATTACTTTTTCAGACTTTTCAAAACGTCGAATGGATTCGGTTTTTCTTCCTCAATTTCTTCAGGAATCTCACCAAAAACCATGTTATTTGAATCAACGCTACAATCCGCTTCATCGTGCATCGCAATTTGAGGTAATGCTAAGATGAACTCGTCTTCAACAAGTTGTATGAGGTCTAATTCACCATATTCATTTAGATCTACCAAATCATAAATTTCTGGTGCTTCCTGTTCTGTTTTCTCACCGTAGTAAGGAGTAGAAAGGAATTCAACTTCGCACTCATGTGCGAATACCTCATTACAACGCTGACACTCTAAATCGACTTCGATGTTAGCTTTACCAGAGATAACAACGAGTCGCTGTTCATCCATCCCAAATGACAATGAGACTTCTGCGTCGCGTTTTACGCCTTCAGTTGTTTCCACTAAGCGCTTGAAAAGACTAGCTTGGATGATGCCATCGTAATCCAATCGTTTCTGTGCAGCTTTAGCTGGGTCAACCGTTCGCGGTATTTTTACCTTTTGCATAGGGCGCGAATATTATCTTCCAAATCAAAATTAGTCAAAGAAAAAGGCAAAAAAGTTGTACTTTTTTACGCTTAACATACAGAGCATTAGCCAGAATCATTTTTGATCGATTATCCTATTGGAAATGCTCCCACGAATTGTAATTCAAAATGAAAAATTACCAACTGGTTTTAGCCTCAACTTCCCCTTTTCGTAAACAACTGCTTGAAAAGCTCTCACTACCATTCGTTTGTTTACCACCTGATTGCGATGAAACACCTTTTGACCAAGAAACGCCAACTGAACTTGTGCAGAGACTGGCCCAAGAGAAAGCAATATCTTGCCAGACGGATAAAGCAAGTTTAGTTATCGGCAGTGACCAAGTTTGTGTCATTAATGGTGAAATCGTTGGCAAGCCTTTAAATAGAGATAACGCGATAAATCAACTTTTGGCTCAAAGTGGAAAAGTCATCACTTTCTATACTGGTCTTGCGGTACATAACACCGTGACAAACCATACAGAAGTCGGCTTTGATTCTTTCGAGGTGCACTTTAGAGATTTAACGCTTGAACAAATCGAACGCTACGTCGACAGGGAAGAACCTTTTTACTGCGCGGGCAGCTTTAAAAGCGAAGGCATGGGAATTTGCTTGTTTACGAAATTAGTCGGTAAAGACCCGAACACACTTGTCGGACTACCATTGATTGATTTGATTGATATGTTGCATGTTCAAGGACTCGATGTCCTTTAACCCAAATACGATAAAAGGGAGCTACAGGCTCCCTTTTGCATCCGCGAGGAAAACATGGTTACGCGTTTCTTAAACCCGCCAACACTTTTTCTAGTTTCGGTTCCATCGGTGCGTTGATTTCCATCCACTCATCATTTGATGGGTGTTGGAACTTGATGTTTGCCGCGTGTAGGAACAAACGATCTAAACCAACTTGACCTGTGTAAGCATCAAAGCGACGATCACCGTAGCGATCATCCCAAGCGATTGGGTGACCAGTGTATTGCGTATGAACTCGTATTTGGTGAGTTCGACCAGTAATCGGACTCGCCTGAATCAATGTAGCTTGTTCGAACTTTTCCAAAATCTTAAAACGCGTTTCTGACGGCTTACCATTAGGGTTAACACGAACAATACTGTTCACTTCGTTTTTGAGCAGTGGCGCGTTCACAACCTTACAACTGCTTTTCCATTGCCCCATGACAAGAGCTAAGTAAAACTTCTTTACTGTCTTTTCACGAAACTGGGCTTGCAAGTGACGAAGTGCAGAACGCTTTTTAGCAACCAGCAAAATCCCTGAAGTATCACGGTCAATACGATGCACAAGTTCAAGAAAGCGAGCTTGAGGACGCAGAGCCCTAAGCGCTTCAATCGCACCAAACTTTAAACCACTGCCACCATGCACAGCGGTGCCAGATGGTTTGTTTAGAATCAACATATGGTCATCTTCGAAGATAATCATATTTTCCAACTCAGCGACTTTGTTAAGTTTCGTACTTGGTGCGACATCGTCATCTTTTTTCTCGACGGTCACCGGTGGAATACGAACGAGATCGCCTGCTTTTAACTTGTACTCTGCTTTTATACGCTTTTTATTTACGCGCACTTCGCCCTTACGCACAATTCGGTAAATCATGCTTTTAGGAATGTCTTTTAATTGGTTGCGCAAAAAATTATCAATGCGCTGACCCGCCATATCTTCGTCGATGTCGACGAACTGGACTTTTGTTCTTATTTCGTTCATGGGCGGTATTGTAAACTCAATTTCGTGCGACTTCACATTATTCTTGTCGTAAAAGAAACACTCGGTGGCACATACTGGTCTAAATTTCGCCAAGCTTTTGTTTAAATTATTAAAACTCTCAATCAAGTTCTCAATTTGTTTTCTGTCTTGAACAGTTTGCACATCTCAATTGCTTATGAAACAGCCAGTTATAAAATAGAAATTTTGAGTTTAGCGGCAAATTTTCTATCGTTTGCGTGAAAGCAGATTGCTGATAGCCACGCGCACTGCTATAGTTCACAGCTGCTAAGGAAGGTTTGGTTACATTTTATTCATTACCAATCATTTATCCTCAAGCAATGTGAGTAGATCGTTGAAGGTCGAGTGCAGCATTGGCGTGAGACACATCGAATTCAACACTCTTGCCACCCTACTCCTCGCATATTCACGTTGAGTACCTACCGCCCAAATAGCGGGTCACAAGTCTACGTTTCCAACAGAAACCACAAGAGGCTTGTGATGACTGAAGTGCCCGAGAGCATCCCCTTCCAGCCGGGAGGCTGCAAAATACAAGCCATGGGATCAGGCACCGTGAAAGAGCGAAAAAACAGTGGCAAGTCGACAAGAAAGATATAAAAGAAAAGACAACGAGAATTTTCAATGAAAAGAATGTTAATTAACGCAACTCAAAAAGAAGAGTTGCGTGTCGCTCTGGTTGATGGCCAGCGACTTTTCGATCTTGATATCGAGAGTCCAGGGCATGAATCTAAAAAAGCGAATATCTACAAAGGACGTATCACACGTATCGAACCAAGCTTAGAAGCCGCATTTGTTGATTACGGCGCCGAGCGTCACGGTTTCCTCCCTCTCAAAGAAATTGCCCGCGAATATTTCCCTGAAGGTTACACCTACCAAGGTCGTCCAAGCATCAAAGAAGTGCTAACGGAAGGCCAAGAAGTTATCGTTCAAGTGGAAAAAGAAGAACGTGGAAGCAAGGGCGCAGCTCTTACTACTTTCATTTCTCTTGCCGGTAGTTACCTTGTTCTGATGCCTAACAACCCTCGTGCTGGCGGTATTTCTCGTCGAATCGAAGGTGACGAGCGTACTCAACTAAAAGCCGCATTAAGTACTTTGGAACTGCCTCAGGGCATGGGCCTAATCGTACGTACTGCTGGCGTTGGCAAGAGTGCTGAAGAACTTGAGTGGGATTTGAATGTACTACTTAACCACTGGGGTGCAATCAAAGGTGCAGCGGACTCTAACCCTGCTCCATTCTTAATCCACCAAGAAAGTAACGTTATCGTTCGTGCAATCCGTGACTATTTGCGTCGTGATATTGGCGAAATCTTAATTGATAGCAACACCATCTACGAACGTGCAAAAGAGCACATTCAATTGGTGCGCCCTGATTTCCTTAACCGCGTTAAGAAATATGAAGGCGAAGTTCCACTATTCAGCCACTACCAAATCGAAAGCCAAATTGAATCGGCTTTCCAACGTGAAGTGCGTCTGCCATCTGGTGGTTCTATTGTTATTGACCCGACTGAAGCACTAACGTCTATCGATATCAACTCTGCTCGTGCAACCAAGGGCGGCGATATTGAAGAAACAGCTCTAAACACGAACCTAGAAGCAGCCGACGAAATTGCTCGCCAATTACGTCTACGTGACTTAGGTGGCTTAGTGGTTATCGACTTTATCGATATGACCCCAGTTCGTCACCAACGAGAAGTAGAAAACCGTCTACGTGAAGCCGTTCGCCTTGACCGCGCTCGTGTACAAATCGGTCGTATTTCTCGCTTTGGTTTGTTGGAGATGTCACGCCAGCGCTTGAGCCCTTCTCTAGCAGAAGCAAGCCACCACATCTGTCCTCGCTGTAGCGGAACTGGTGTCGTTCGCGACAACGAATCTCTAGCACTTTCTGTACTTCGTTTAATTGAAGAGGAAGCGCTAAAAGACAACACAGCACAAGTACTTGCAGTCGTACCTGTGCCAATCGCCTCTTACTTATTGAACGAAAAACGTCGTTCAGTAAACCATATCGAACGCATTCAAGAAGTGAAAATTACGGTTGTTCCTAACTCTGATATGGAAACACCGCACTTTGAAGTTATCCGTGTTCGTGAAGGCGAAGAGTTCGATCTGATTTCTTACTTACTTCCTAAGAAACTGGAAGCAATGAAAGAAGCAGAAGGTAAAGAGCCAGCGGAAGTTGACGTAAAACCAAAACGAATTGAAGAGCCAGTTCTTAAAGGCTTTGCTGCTCCGTCTCAAACCGCACCTGCACCAGCAGCTAAACCAGCTCCTGAGGCGAAGAAGAAAGAACAAAACGTTGAACAAGAAGAGAAACCTGGATTGTTCAGCCGTCTGTTTAAAGCACTTGGTAGCTTCCTATTCGGTGGTTCTGAAGAAACAAAAGAAGAACAGAAACCTCAGGAAGAGAAAAAACCAAATCGCGATAATCGACGTAACAAGCGTGATCGCAACGATCGTCGTCGCAATAACAACCAGCGCGATAATCGTGATAATCGCGATAACCGACGTCGTCGTAAGCCTCGTGATGAGCAAGCGAATGAGCAAAACGAAGCTCAACAACAAACAAATAAACCGCAAAACCGTAACCAAAAGCGTAAACCTAAAGCTCAACAGGCAGATAAAGCCCAAGAGCAGAAAGCAAACGCAAAAGTAGCGGAAAAAGGTCTGCAGCTAGCAGCGGAAGCTCGTACTGAAACAAAACCAGAAGAGAGCAAACCGAAGCAGCAAAATGCGAAAGCAGAAAAAGTGAAAGAGCGCCGCCAACGTCGCAAATTGAACAAGTCTGTACGCGTTAAGGACCAAGAAGCTATTGAGAAGAAAGCCGAAGAAACAACGGTTAAGACTCAAGAAACGGTTGAAGCTAAAGTTGAAAAGCCAACAGAAGCAGCGGTAGAGGCACAGCAAGACAACAAGCAAGCAGAGTCTAAGCAACGTCGTAATCGTCGTTCGCCACGTCACCTGCGTGCAAGCGGCCAGCGTCGTCGCCGTGGCCGTGATCGCCGCCCTAACCCGTTCCGCCTACGTAAGGGAGGTGTCGCTTCTCCTGAAATGGCTATGGGTAAAGTAATGCCACGTTACATTCCGAAACCAGCACCTAAGAAGGAAGAGCGAGTTAAGGAAGAAGCTGTAGCAGCAGTACCTACAATCCAAGGTGGCTTTGCGTGTCCAGAAATGGCAATGGGTAAAGTGATTATTCGTCGCGAGCAACCTGTCGTAACAGATGCGCCAGTTGTTGAACACAAGGTTCAAGAAACCGTTGAAGCGAAAGTGGAAGCTCCAGTAGTAGAAGCACCTGTTGTTGAAACAGTAATCGCAGAAAAAGCTGAATCGGCAGTAGTAGAAACAGCATCGGTAGAGCCTATCGTTGAAACTCCTGTAACTGAACATGCTGAACCGGTTGATGCCATTGTAGAAACGGCACCTACTGAAGAGCCTATCGTTGAAGCAGCAAAAGAGATTGTAGCCGAAGCGCCAGTAGATAAACCAGAGCCTAAAGTCGAAGCCATTAAAGTTGCGGCTAAGCTAAACGCTAGCGCACCGATGACGAAAGCACCTGGCCCTCAAGAGCTACGCGAAATCACGGTTGCAGCAGCACCGTTCAAAACCGAACGTTACCAAGCTAAAGGTGCGGGTAGCCAAGTGGCTAAAAACCGCGCATCAGCAGAGATGACAAAGCCTAACTTTAACTAGGCTAAATCATTACGTTCAACTGCTTAACGGCATAAATAAATTAAAGGCTACCATCTGGTAGCCTTTTTTATCTTCATATTTGCCCAATAAATTGTTCATATAAATACCAATTCGTGATCACATTTGTACGCCATTATTCGTATCATTCTTGAACTTAATCACACTTTTCGGTAGCATGCGCCGACTCAAGTTTTCGACACCATTCTGATGCTGCTCTTTTAATACTACGGTTTACACTGCAATGTTTGATTAGAAATCAACCACTCAGTGGCTTGTGCAAATACGAATATGTGTCGGGTTTAACTCATTGCAAAGAGAACTTAAAAACAAACATGTTCGAATTTCCCCAATTTTCTAAGCACTCCGTAAAAAATGATGTGCTATCAGGCTTAACCGTTGCGCTAGCATTGGTTCCTGAAGCTGTCGCATTTGCGTTCGTCGCAGGCGTAGATCCGATGGTCGGTCTTTACGCTGCATTCATCGTTGGTCTTATTACTTCCATTTTCGGTGGTCGTCCCGGCATGATCTCTGGTGCAACAGGTGCCATGGCAGTCGTAATGGTTTCGCTTGTCGCGACTCACGGTGTCCAGTACCTATTCGCAGCCATCATGCTCGCTGGTATACTTCAAATTGCCGCTGGTATGTTTAAATTGGGTAAGTTCATCCGTATCGTGCCTCACCCTGTGATGATTGGTTTTGTGAACGGTCTGGCTATTGTTATCTTCCTAGCTCAGTTGGGTCAGTTTAAAGCGCCAGATATCAACGGCATGCTTACTTGGCTACCACAAGACCAAATGCTACTAATGCTTGGTTTGGTTGCGCTAACTATGGCAATCATTCACTTTCTACCAAAAATCACAACGGCTGTACCCTCTTCACTTGTTGCAATCGTAACGGTGACTGCTTTAGTGGTTGGTTTGGATCTGGAAACTCGTACTGTTGTTGACTTCCTGCGTACAATGTCTGGTGATGAAGCGGCAACACTCGCAGGTTCACTGCCGACCTTCTCTATTCCGGCGGTGCCATTTACGCTAGAAACTCTACAAATCATTCTTCCATACGCGATCATTCTAGCGGCCATTGGTCTAATTGAATCTCTACTAACACTGACAGTTTTAGATGAGATGACGAATACTCGTGGTCAATCTAACCGCGAATGTATCGGTCAAGGTATGGCAAACATGACGTGTTCTGTGTTTGGCGCAATGGGTGGTTGTGCGATGATTGGTCAGTCGATGATCAACGTAAACTCAGGTGGTCGCGGCCGTCTATCTGGTATCGTTGCGGCTATCGCTCTATTGATGTTTATCTTATTCGCTTCTTCGCTAATTGAAATGATCCCACTCGCTGCTCTGGTTGGTGTGATGTTCATGGTTGTCATTGGTACATTCGAATGGGCAACATTTAAGCTAGCACGCCGCGTACCGAAGCAAGACTTCTTCGTTATTGTTCTTGTGACCGTTGTCACTGTTCTTACTGACCTTGCTGTTGCCGTAGCGGTTGGTGTTATCGTTTCTGCATTAATGTTTGCATGGCAACACGCTAAGCACATCTATGCCGACACGTGCTTAAACGAGGAAGGTTCAAAAGAGTACAAGATTCACGGCCCTATTTTCTTTGGCTCTGCGGCTAACTTCCTGGAGTTGTTTAACGCGCCTGAAGATCCAAAAGATGTGATTGTCGATTTTGCAGACTCTCGCGTGACAGATCACTCTGCAATTGAAGCCATTGAAACACTGGCTGAGCGTTACAATGCTCAAGGTAAAACGCTGCACCTTCGTCACCTAAGCCCAGATTGTCGTAAACTTTTGGACAAAGCTGGCAGCTTGGTTGAAATTAACGTGAAGGAAGACCCAAGCTACAAAGTCGCAACCGACATACTAGCGGGTTAACACGAATAAAAAGGGATGAGCTGAGCTCATCCCTTTTTCTATTGTCTTCAAGCACGGCGATTATAGCTTCTTCAAAATTGCGTCTGATGCCTCTTCGATTAAATCAAGCACCAGTTCAAAGCCATCTTCCCCACCATAATATGGGTCCGGGACTTCGTCGTAACCTGACTCAGAATGACTTAAAAATAACGATACTTTGTGTCGATACTTCAACGGACAAATATCCAATAAATCGGCCAAATTTGCTTTATCTGCGGCTAATATAAGGTCAAACTTTTCAAAGTCATCAATGGTGACTTGGCGCGCTTGCATTCCTTTAAAAGAATAACCTCGCTGCTTTCCTGCTGCCATCGCTCTTGAATCCGGTCGGTTTCCTGCGTGGTAGCCAATTGTACCTGCCGAATCAACCTCTACTTCAACGCCTAGCTTTTGAGCTTTCGCTCTTAACACTGCCTCTCCAGTTGGTGACCGACAAATGTTTCCCATACAAACAACAAGTATTTTCTTCATTTTATTCCCTGAATTATCGGTGGTTTTTCTTCACGATATGTTGGTCTATCATAGCGAGATAAATCAATGAACCCAAATTAGCTTGGGCACAGCACGAAAAGGAATTGAGGAAGTATTATGTCTATCGAAGAAAATAAAGAAGCACGCCATAAAGCTCGCCAACAAAAAGTCAAAGAACAGGTAGACGCAAAAATCGCTGCTGCTAAAGAGGAAAAAGGTCTGCTACTGATCATTACCGGAAATGGTAAAGGTAAATCGACATCAGGATTCGGTACGATCGCACGCGCAGTGGGTCATGGTTTGAATTGTGCTGTCGCGCAGTTTATTAAAGGTACTTGGGACAACGGTGAGCGCAACCTACTTGAGAAACTCGGCGTTGAATTCCAAGTAATGGCAACCGGCTTTACGTGGGAAACTCAAAACAAAGCCGCTGATACCGAAGCAGCGCAAGGCGTATGGCAAGAATGTAAGCGCATGCTGCAAGACGACTCTATCGATGTCATCTTGTTTGACGAGCTAACTTATATGGTGAGCTACGGCTACATCGACTTAGACGAAGTGGTCGAAGCACTGAGCAACAGACCTAAAATGCAGTCGGTTATTATTACTGGGCGTGGCGCACATCGAACCCTGATTGAAATGGCCGATACCGTTTCTGAAGTGAAAAATGTAAAGCACGCATTTGAATCTGGCGTAAAAGCCCTCAAAGGCGTCGATTGGTAACACTCGCAGAGTAATTTAAAAAGGGTTGGCAAAATGCCAACCCTTTTGATTTTCACGCACGGTTAGTTGAAAAGATTCTTCAATAAACCATCGACCGCATCTTTGGTTTTCTCGTCTTTGATTTTGTCCGTTAGCTTCTCCACGCCACGATCGATTTCTTTTTGAGCTTTCTGCTTCAGAACATCATCGAATACGAGCTTGAATTTAGGATCTGCCCACTTACCAGACACATTGATTGGAATCGTGATGTCTTTCAGCTCATCTATATCTTTACCGCCCTGGCCTTCTAGGCTGCCTACAACTGACGTGCTGATAGTAAAGTCGACTGTTTCATTGATGTAGTTTGCGGTACCTTTACCACGAACACGTAACAATGGAGACTGAGCTTGCATATTATCCGTTGATACTACACCTTTGTTGAGTTTCAATGTCGCCGTCATCGCACTGAAGTCTGTTTTCTTAGCTACATTGGTGCCTTCAACTTTTTGCCCTTTAAATTTCGCATAGTTTTCACGAATCAACTGAGCAACGTTGATGCCATTCACCGCACCGTCAGCAAAATTGATAACAACCGTACCAGATAGATTCTTCTTGATACCGGTAGGCGTGAGACTCTTACCTGTAACATTCACATCAATGTTACCTGTCCCTTCAAGTTTGTCGTTTTCAGCAACGTCTATAAGTAGCGGTTGAACTTTCACGCCTTTGATTGACTTTTTAACACTGTAAGTCGCTGGTGATTGGCGTGCATCTAACTTCGCTGTCGCTGAGATTGAGCCTTGGTACAACTTCGAACTAAAAGATGTAAGCTCAAACACGCCACGATTTACAGTGAAGCTCGTTTTTACCGCTTCCATCTTCGCATTTGCCGCTTTGAATTTGTCGATGGTAATGTCACCCTTTACATCTAACGTTTTCAACGCAGACAAATCAGGCTCAACCTCAGGTCCGGCAGGAGCACTCTCGCCACCAGAAGCAGGCTTATTACCTTCGGCAGCTTGCTTATCTAACCCTAAGAACTCATCAAGATCGATATTGGGGCTATGGAGAGCAAAGCGTACTTTAGGAATATCACCGAGTGCCACATCAGCCTTACCATCTAAGGCGATAGCATTCGCTGTTAACTTCTCTAGAACAAAACTCAGATGGTTTTTCGTTAGGTCGAAAGACAGATCAGACACCATGTCGACTTTCATCGGGGACTGAGGTAAGGCATCACCCTCAAAAGTCGATTTAAGAGTTAACTTATCCAACTGTACTTTGCTGATAGCCTTGTCCACGCTAAGTTGACCAGCACCCTGCATATCTAACTTCATACCACCAGCGTCACCCTTAATGGCATAAGTCAGGTTATTTACTTTATCGAATTCAAACGTGTCTAAACCGATCGTTGCCGATTCAATTTTATTGGCAGGGTCAGAGTATGTCGCATCAAAGTTGATGTTCTTTAGCGCGTAGTTTGCCAAACCTTTTTCTAGCTTAAAGTCTGCCTGACCTTTCGCGGTGAACTTTTGGTCGTTCATTTCGCCCTTCACGCCAAAATCAGCCGTTGTCCAGTTGTCAAAAGCGAATTCGGAAAGGTTTAATGAAATATCATAAAGTTTGGTGTAACTACCGGCTTGCTTATCCTGCATTTCTAATGAACCGTTAGAAACCGTAACGCCAGCAAGATTAATACTCCACTCAGAACCAGAAGTTTGCGTTTCACCATTTTGCGTAGGCGCAGCATTGCTCTCTTGTTCTGCTTGTTGTGTTTGGGCTTTCGTCAATGCATCAATATTCTTGCTGCCATCTTTCTTGGTTTCAATGTAGAACTCAGCACCATCAAGCGTGACGTTTCCAATTTCAAGCTGTTGACTAAAAAGTGGCATAACAGAGATGTCTACACCAACGGTATCAACTTTGAATAAATTGGGTTTACTAAAGCCTTGTGGGTTTCGCAATTCTGTATGTCCCAACTCAAAGCCAATCGATGGGAAAAATTGCCAACTGATATCCCCTTCAATCACCAACTCTAATCCCGTTTGCTTTTGTGCTTGCTCAACAATAAGGGGTTTAAACTGATTCGGATTGACGAAGATGGTTAACGCTAAAATTGCGACCAAAATGACCACAATCGGTATTGCTAGAATTAAGAGCAGTTTCTTCATTTGTTTTTCCTTGCTCGAGTGTTTTTACAATTATAAGCGCAGACTCCATTTACCGCTGACAGTTCCACAAAAGCGTGAAAAGTGTCTGGTTTTAACCTGCAACTGACTAATTTAAAAACAAAAAAAGAAGTGGCACTTAAGGTGCCACTTCTTCTCTTAAAAATAAAGCGATATAGCCGTCTATAGGCTTAAGCTTTCAAAAGTCTTGCAATGTGAGCTTTTAATACATCAATTGCGATACGGTTTTTACCACCGCGAGGAACAATAATGTCCGCATATTGCTTAGAAGGTTCGATAAACTGCATGAACATCGGACGTACTGTTTGTTGGTATTGCTTAAGAACAGACTCCATAGTTCGGCCTCGTTCTTCCACATCACGCTTAACACGGCGAAGCAAGCAAATATCTAACGGTGTGTCCATAAATACTGTCGCATGCATCAAATCACGAAGACGAGGGTCTGTAAGAAGAAGGATACCTTCTAGAATGATCACCTTTTTAGGTGTCATTGTGGTGGTGTTAATTGTTCTTGTGTGCTCAGTGTAGCTGTACTCAGGCACTTCTACTGCTTCACCACGTACCAATTTTTCTAGGTGCTCACACAGTAGGTCGTGGTCCAACGCACTCGGGTGATCGTAGTTCGTCTTTACTCGCTCTTCCATGCTTAGGTGGCTTTGGTCGTTGTAGTAGCAATCTTCCGTGATGACACCGATTTGATGATCGCCTACTTTCGCGCGAAGCTCATTATAAATAGTGCTCGCGATCAGACTTTTTCCAGAAGCAGAAGCGCCAGCAATACCTACGATGACGCATTGATTATTATCAGACATTAGTTTGCACCCGATGATGATTTCTAGTCACATAAAAAGATAAACTGCCTGATTATAGGGAGTTCACCCCATAGTTACTAGTTGGAATTAGGGTTTAGTCATAAGTTTCTGCCTGCTCAGAGGATTAACCTCCGAGCAAACGTTAAAATGTGCAATTATCAACCAACAGGCATAGTAAACTTAGTTCACCATTGTAAAGCTAATCGCATCTGGTTTTGCTTTGCCTTGCCAAAACATCGTGCTACATACGCGATCGGCAAGTTGCTTATAATACCCTGCATGCTCACTTTCTGGGCGTCTTGCTACCGTTGGCACGCCAGCGTCAATATCTTCTCGCATAGAGATATGAAGCGGAATTTGTCCTAACAATGCTAAGCCAAATTCTTGCGACATTTTTTCAGCTCCGCCCATACCAAAAATATGCTCTTTCGCGCCACATTGACTACAAATGTGATAACTCATGTTTTCCACAACACCAATAACCGGGACATGGACTTTGTTAAACATTGCCGCTCCCTTCCTTGCATCGGCAAGGGCTAAATCTTGCGGTGTTGTGACTAGCACGCTACCTGTTACCGGAATTTGTTGTGACAGAGTCAATTGAATATCCCCCGTACCGGGCGGCATATCAATCACCAAATAATCCAAATCTGGCCAATCTGTTTCAGTTAATAACTGCGACAATGCTTTTGAAGCCATTGGACCGCGCCATATCGCCGCTTCTGATTTATCCACCAAATAACCGATAGAATGAGTATAGATGCCGTGAGCAAAAATGGGTTCCATCCACTTGCTATCACGAACTTCTGGTTTAGCATCTTCTTGCCCCAACATCATAGGTACAGACGGACCATAGATATCTGCATCCAACAATCCCACTTTCGCCCCAGATTGAGCAATCGCCAACGCTAAGTTAACTGCGGTAGTAGATTTACCAACGCCACCTTTCGCAGAACTGACGGCAACGATGTTCTTAACACCCTTAACCGAGTTAGCCACTTGAGTTTCTAAAGCTTTAACTCCAAGGCGAATATTAAATGGGAATTCAGCCACTTTACCCGAGGCTTGCTGCTGTTTGATCCAGTCATGCAGTACGGTTTGAAGCTCATTACTTGCGAATGGCAACGTTATATCAATAGAACCCTGTGTCGTAATCGAAATTGCGCCATGAATATCTGCCCAGTTTTCCACCAACTGTGGATGTTGGAATTGGTTAAACCAGTGACAAAAATCTTGTTTTGAAGTGAACTGATGCATAAGCCCTCCTTTTAGATGTCATGCTACCACCGTCCAGGCTCAACCAGAACCCCAAAAAAACTAAGGCATTCCGCAGTTTGACACCTTGGAGTTAGTCAGTTCATGGGGTAGTATTATCCATCAAAATTTATTTATACCTATCAAGAAAAGCGAATATTAAGTATGGCAAACGATCCAAAAAACTTTCCGTCAAGGAAAATGCTGGTAACTTGTGCCCTTCCGTACGCTAACGGTTCGATCCACCTTGGTCATATGCTTGAGCATATCCAAGCGGACATTTGGGTTCGTTACCAACGCCTACGCGGCAACACTGTAAACTTCATCTGTGCTGACGATGCTCACGGCACGCCAATCATGCTTAAAGCGCAACAGATGGGTATTACTCCTGAAGAAATGATTGCCGCAGTTAGCGAAGAGCACCAAAAAGACTTCGCTGGATTTGATATCAGCTTTGATAACTACCACAGCACACACTCAGATGAGAACCGTGAGCTAGCGTCACACATTTATCTTGAGTTGAAGAAAAATGGCTTTATCTCTAGCCGAACTATCTCTCAGCTGTTCGATCCAGAAAAAGAGATGTTCTTACCGGACCGTTTCGTAAAAGGTACCTGTCCAAAATGTAAGTCTGAAGACCAGTACGGTGACAACTGTGACAACTGTGGTGAGACTTACAGCCCAACAGAACTGATCAATCCTAAATCTGCGGTTTCTGGTGCAACGCCAGTAATGAAAGATTCAGAGCACTTCTTCTTCGACCTGCCTCAGTTTGAAAGCATGCTAAAAGAGTGGACTCGCTCTGGCTCGCTACAAGCTGAAACAGCGAACAAAATGCAAGAATGGTTCGAATCTGGCTTGCAGCAATGGGATATCTCACGTGATGCACCATACTTTGGCTTCGAGATCCCTGGTGAGAAGAACAAATTCTTCTACGTATGGCTAGACGCGCCTATCGGCTACATGGGCTCTTTCAAAAATCTATGTGACAAGCGCGACGACCTAGATTTCGACGAGTATTGGAAAAAAGACAGCTCAGCAGAGCTGTACCACTTCATCGGTAAAGACATCGTTTACTTCCACAGCCTATTTTGGCCAGCAATGCTAGAAGGTTCTGGCTTCCGCAAGCCTAACAACGTATTCGTACACGGTTACGTAACCGTAAACGGCGCAAAAATGTCGAAGTCTAAAGGTACGTTCGTAAAAGCAAGCACTTACCTAGAGCACCTAGACCCTGAGTGTCTACGTTACTACTACGCTGCGAAGCTAAACAGCCGTATCGACGATCTAGATCTTAACCTTGAAGACTTCACTCAGCGCGTAAACGCTGACGTTGTTAACAAGATCGTTAACCTGGCATCTCGTAACGCAGGTTTCATCGCGAAACGTTTTGAAGGCAAACTGTCTGACAACTTTGCAGAGCCTGAACTTTACAACGAATTTGTTGCTGCTGCTGACCGTATCGCTGAGCTTTACGAAACGCGTGAGTTTGGTCGTGCAATCCGTGAAATCACGGCATTGGCAGACAAAGCTAACCAATACGTTGATGAAAAAGCACCGTGGGTTGTAGCAAAAGAAGAAGGCAAAGATCAGGAACTACAAGACATCTGTTCTGTCGGTATCAACCTATTCCGCGTACTGATGACTTACCTGAAACCAGTAATGCCATCGCTAGCTGCGCGTACTGAAGCGTTTCTAAACCAAGAGCTAACTTGGGAAAACATCGCTGCTCCACTAACAGGCCACGAGATCACTAAGTTCAAAGCACTGTTCAACCGTATCGATCCGAAGAATGTTGAAGCGATGATCGAAGCGTCTAAAGAAGATGCGGCGGCAGAAATGGCGGCGAAAGAGAAAGCTGAAGCGGAAAAGAACAAGGCTAGCCAAACCGAGCTAGACAAAGAACCAATCGCTGAAGAGATTGAGTTCGATGCTTTTGCTGCAGTAGATATGCGTATCGCTCGCATCATCTCTTGTGAAGAAGTACCAAAAGCCAACAAACTGCTTAAGTTCCAATTGGACATCGGTGGTGAAACTCGTCAGGTATTCTCTGGCATCAAGTCAGCTTACAAACCTGAAGAGCTAGAAGGTAAGCTAACGGTAATGGTAGCAAACCTAAAACCTCGTAAGATGAAGTTTGGTATGTCTGAAGGTATGATCCTAGCGGCAGGCCCTGGTGGTAGTGACCTGTGGATCCTTGAGCCACACGAAGGCGCTCAACCTGGTATGCGCGTAATGTAAGTTGTAGCTTTACAATCAAATTTAAAAAGTCCT
This sequence comes from Vibrio sp. Vb1554, assembly GCF_033344235.1. NCBI lineage: Bacteria > Pseudomonadati > Pseudomonadota > Gammaproteobacteria > Vibrionales > Vibrionaceae > Vibrio > Vibrio sp. Vb1554. The sequence continues at coordinate 94,266 of NZ_JAWPOJ010000007.1, forward strand.
CGCCAGTTCAGCGGGGACTTTTTTTGACTGAATTCACACTTTTGGGGAATTTGTGCACCAAACTTGTACAGCACCTCTCCCATCACAATCCTAAATTACTGTTTTAATAGAATTTAATTAGTGGCATCAAAACTGCAATCTTCCTTGTTAGGTCCAAACACTAACAAGGAGTTGGTTATGTTTGTTTTGATTTCCACACTATTGTCCATCGCTATTTTAGCCGGAATATATCACTTATCTTCTAAACGAGAGCAGCAACATGCGCGCAAATATCAGCTGTTAACATTATTACGAGATGTTGTTCATCTGCTGAGACGCCATCGAGCTGCGACGCACTACTCACTTCAATTTCAACAAAATAACGAACAAGAATTAGAAGTCCTTCATAACGATCTCACCAACAAGCTTCATCTTTTAGTCGAAACCTCACGGTTTGAAAACAAACCCATGTATCGCGTATTACAGATTAAAGTAGGGAAACTACTTGAACAATGGGATGACCATAGTGTTGCAAGAAACCAGATGGAGCATGGTAAGTTGATTCGTCATTGCTTGTTCTTGATGGATGAAGTAACCATCGCATGGCTAGCGGTTGAGCAAAGAGATGACTTGCATAATGAGTATCACATGAACTGGCAAAACATTATGGATAGCTTGGAGACCCTGACTCAGTTACGAATCAGCATTCAAGATTTAGGAGAACAAGGCGGAAATGAGCGTTTCAAAAACTATGCATCGGTCATGATGCGTAAGCTAAACCAACTAGCGGTTATCGCTCCACTTAGCATTACCTCTCCTGCTTCCACGCGCTCAATACAGACGCTAAATGAATACGTGACAGGGAGTCATGTCGACTTAACAGAAGCAGAGCTTTATGGCGTCACATCGGACTTGTCATTGACCATCTTCAATACTTACGACCATGTCCTTTCAGATGTCGTAGAGTCATTATATCTACCGTTACCCAGACTCTCGCTAGCAGGATAAACGTTCCATACCTTATTATTGGTGCTAGGTCCGTCGCCGACTTATAAATAAAAACAAAAAAACCGCAGGCCTAAGGCACTGCGGTTTTCGTTTATTCAACTTGTCAGCGCTTAGCTGTCGTCTTCCGTGAAGTTCGTTGGTAATTGCTTTTTCATTTCGTTCCAGATCAACGCACTTTCCATACCATAATGACGAATCACTACTGGTAGTTGCTCACGCTGGCCACTTTCACAAGTTTCGAGCAATTGATGGTAAAACTTCAGAGCTAGCTCACGAGAAGCTGGATTTGAGAAGTAGTAGCTACCGACACGATCGTAGAGCTTCTTCAAACCATTAAAGATCAAACCGTAAATTTGATTTCCTGAATGGAATGCTAGGCGCTGGAAAAGCATATAATCGTAAAAGTTGAACGTTTTAGCAATCAAGATTTCTTGACGCTTCGCTTCATCTTTCTCGTTATCTTCTTTCACATTCTGCAGAACTTTTTCGGCATACGGCGAGGAAGCGATGAATTCGTCCCAGGAAGCCGCATTCATTAAAGCTTCACAAGATTCGATTACGTTCTTAATTGTACGCTCAGAGCTCTCTTTGTTCGCTTTAAATGCATAGCGCATAAAGATAGGACTGATGTTAGTACGTGCCGCAAGCAGATCTTCTACAATGTTTGTCGCATTATCAACGTCTAGCGTCATTAAAGTATCCAAAATATGCAGACCAGAGGTCTCCATAAATTGGTTAACTTTCGTAGGTTTGCCGTGCTGGATAGTCAGCCATCCATCACGGGCTAGTCGTTGAAGAACCTCTCTTAAAGTCGTTCGAGTAACACCAATCAGTTCGGACAGCTCGCGCTCAGCAGGTAAAATTGAGCCTGGAGGAAAACGGCCGTTCCAAATGCTCTCGATAATATATTTTTCTGCGAATCCCGCAGGGCTTTTCGCCTTTATGACCATTCTACTTTTTATCCAATATTGATTTCTGAGGGTCGATACTACTCATCATACCACTACTTAGCGGTTTGAGAAAATTTACGATCAATAGTGAAAACGACTCCATAACATAGAGTTAATACTCTATATGTTGTGTCAATTTAAGAGGCTCTAACATGCGAGCGAAAGCAGTAAAATATGAATTTTCATTTAATTAAACAGCTCACAAATCTCGGAGAAATAAAGACAACCGTGTCACATTTTTATATTCAAAATATGAAAAATTACTTTGTATATCACAGTTAATATTCTTTCTTAATTTGCCTTTTCTCGTCACTGACCGTCATTTAAAATCCAAGAGGATTTTTTTAAGACTTTCATGGTATAGTAACGCCGTTTTGATCGCGTTATTACATTTAAAAAGTCATTTTAGTCGGTAGCATCACGTTTTGTTATTGACTAATAAATGCCTGAGTGTAGAGTTTGCGGTCGAAAGTGAGCGGTGCTTGAGTTCAGGGGAAGTAACTTGGCAAGACTACAATAAACAAAGGATTGTTGTTTTACTAAGTTATTGTTTTTAAAGACTAGTTAATAAGTCTAACAAACAGATACTTAAGCACTATTGTAGTGTCTATTCATAATTTTGTTATAAAGAGAATTATCATGCCGATATCGCTCGGAAACGCTTTTATCAAGAACTTCCTTGGTAAAGCGCCTGATTGGTACAAAGTTGCCATTATAGCCTTCTTAATAATTAACCCGATTGTATTCTTCCTAATAAACCCATTTGTAGCTGGATGGTTGTTGGTCGCTGAATTTATTTTCACGCTAGCAATGGCATTAAAATGCTACCCATTACAACCTGGCGGTTTACTTGCTATTGAAGCCATTGCTATCGGCATGACTAGCCCTGCGCAAGTTAAGCACGAATTAGTAGCAAATATCGAAGTACTGCTACTTCTGGTATTTATGGTTGCGGGCATCTACTTCATGAAGCAGCTATTGCTGTTCATTTTTACCAAAATTTTACTTGGCATTCGCTCTAAAACCCTACTATCACTCGCGTTCTGCTTTGCTGCGGCATTTTTGTCTGCGTTTTTGGATGCCTTGACGGTTATCGCCGTTGTTATCAGCGTGGCGATCGGCTTTTACTCTATCTATCACAAAGTGGCGTCTGGTAACCCTATCGGTGACCATGACCATACACAAGATGACACGATCACTGAACTAACGCGTGATGACCTAGAAAACTATCGTGCCTTTTTGCGCTCTTTGTTGATGCATGCTGGTGTAGGTACTGCCTTAGGTGGCGTAACCACGATGGTTGGTGAACCTCAAAACTTAATTATTGCAGACCAAGCGGGTTGGTTGTTTGGTGAATTCCTAATCCGTATGTCTCCAGTGACACTCCCTGTATTTTTCTGTGGTCTCATCACTTGTGCTTTAGTTGAAAAGCTTAAAGTGTTTGGCTACGGCGCGAAGCTTCCTAACAACGTTCGTCAGATCCTCGTCGATTTTGACCGTGAAGAGCGTAAAACGCGAACAAATCAAGATGTCGCAAAACTATGGGTTCAAGGTCTTATTGCGGTTTGGTTGATCGTTGCACTCGCTTTGCACTTAGCGGCTGTCGGCTTAATTGGCCTTTCTGTGATCATTTTAGCGACCGCATTTACTGGTGTCATTGAAGAGCACTCCATGGGGAAAGCGTTTGAAGAGGCCCTGCCCTTCACTGCACTGCTTGCAGTATTTTTCTCGATCGTTGCTGTAATCATTGACCAAGAGCTGTTTAAACCAGTCATTGATGCGGTGCTTGCCGTTGAAGATAAAGGTACTCAGCTAGCTCTGTTCTATGTGGCGAATGGCTTATTATCTATGGTGTCGGATAACGTGTTCGTTGGTACGGTTTACATCAATGAAGTAAAAACTGCACTCATTGAAGGCCTCATTACTCGTGATCAGTTCGACTTACTGGCGGTGGCAATCAATACTGGTACTAACCTGCCTTCTGTTGCAACGCCAAACGGTCAAGCGGCATTCCTATTCTTACTCACATCGGCTCTCGCTCCATTAATTCGCCTGTCTTACGGTCGAATGGTTATCATGGCGCTGCCTTACACCGTCGTTCTTGCGATTGTCGGTCTGATGGGAATCATGTTCTTCCTAGAGCCTGCAACCGCTTCTTTCTACGAAGCTGGTTGGATTTTACCTCATAGTGGTGATCTGACTCCCGTAGTATCCGGTGGTCACTAAAATTTGAGTTGATTAGGAAACTTATCCACGATAAAAAGCTCTGAGTATTCAGAGCTTTTTCTATTTCAGACAGGAACAAAAACGTGACTATTTTAAATTCACTTAACCAGTTTTCAAAGGGACGTTTATCGTGGCTACTGCTTCTGCTATTCGTCGTTTTCTTTGAAGCATGTGCCCTCTATTTTCAGCACGTCATGATGCTTGCACCATGTGTCATGTGTATTTATGAAAGAGTCGCGATGATGGGAGTGGGCGTCGCTGCAATGGTTGGTATATTGGCACCCAAGAACCCAATTTTCCGCTGGCTAGGTTTGATAGGCTGGGGATTAAGTGCTTACAAGGGTTTGTTACTTGCGATGCAGCACGTTGACTACCAGTTTAATCCATCACCATTCGCGACTTGCGATTTATTCGTCACATTCCCTAGCTGGGCTCCGCTCAATCAGTGGGTTCCTTGGATGTTTGAAGCATATGGTGATTGCTCTAAGGTTGTATGGCAGTTCCTTGATTTATCAATGCCACAATGGTTAGTCGTAATTTTTGCAGGTAATTTAATCGCTTTGGCATTAATTGTAATTGCACAATTCTTCCCTGCAAAACGCGTTAATCCAATTCGTTAATCCTACTGACGCGTAAAAATTAACAAAAAGCCGACCATCTGGTCGGCTTTTTGTTAAGTGGATAGCGCGGCGATTCGACTTAGCCACGTTATTGACCACAGCACTGCTTGAATTTTTTTCCGCTCTCACAAGGACAGAGATCATTGCGCCCGATACCTTTGAATGGGTTTAGGCTTTGAGCTTTATTGCCTACCATCAACTCATCCGCGCCCAGCGCGACTTCACCGACCATTAAATCAAGCTGGTCGACTAAATCTGTCAGGGCCGGTGGCGTTTCAATACCTGCGTCGCGCATCTGTTGCTGCGTTGCTGGCTCATCGATCGCCAGCATCAAAGTGGTCAGTAATGCTTGCAGCATACGCTGTAATCCATCATTGAGCTCAACGTCTTGCCACTGTTCTTCAATCATTGGCCAAACAGACATAAAGCCTTCGGCAAAATCAGCAAGTTGTTCAGGTTCTTTGCCTGTTAGCTCTAGCACGGAATATTCGTTTCGTTGAATTCGGTTATGCTGCTTGTGAATTTGCTCTTCCACAGCTGGTTGAATCGCTTTGAATCCCTCACCTAATAGCGGCTCTAACCACTTTTCAGGAGCGAGTGGTTTTGTCGTCAGATTCGCAGCTAACACTGCGCCTTCGATAAATAGGCAAGATTCATCGACGTGAACTTCACCTTTTTCAATCAATGTGTATTGCATGACATCTGGTTTCCCATAAATTTGGCGGCATTATACCTCAGAGCTCAAAAGCACGTAACCTAACGTTGTGTGTTTGACGGCATTGGGCGCTTCGACTCTTTTAATGACAAACTTAACTTACATCGCTACAATCGCCCTCCTTTTTACCACCAAACTGTATTAGGCAAGCTATGCGAGTTGTACTAGGCCCAATGGAAGGCGTTTTAGATCATTTGATGCGCCAAATCCTGACCGAGATAAACGACTATGACCTGTGTGTTACGGAGTTTGTTCGCGTAATCGACCAGCTATTACCCGATCATGTGTTTCACCGTTTATGCCCAGAGCTGTTGCAAGGTTCTCAGACTGCATCTGGTGTGCCAGTACATGTGCAATTGTTGGGACAAGAACCGAACTGGATGGCTGAGAACGCAATTAAAGCGGCAAACCTTGGCGCAAGAGGCATTGATATAAACTTTGGTTGCCCAGCCAAAATGGTCAACAAAAGTAAAGGTGGAGCAGCGCTACTCCAACATCCAGAGCTCATTCACCGTGTGGTTAAAGCTTGTCGAGAAGCCGTTCCAGAAGCCATTCCCGTAACTGCAAAAATTCGTCTTGGCTGGGAGAACCCTGAAGATTGCTTTGAAATTGTCGATGCCATTCAGTCTGCTGGCGCAAATGAACTGACCGTACACGCACGTACTAAACAAGGTGGTTATAAAGCTTCTGAGATAAAATGGGATTACATCAACCAAATTCGCGAACGTTTCGATATCCCACTGATAGCGAATGGTGAAATTTGGAATTATGAAGACGGTCAACGTTGCATTGAAACGACTGGCGTTAGCTCTTTAATGGTGTGCCGAGGCGCTTTCAATATCCCTAACTTAGGCAATATGGTAAAACATAACCACCAGCCAATGTCATGGCCCGAGGTGGTTGAGTTGCTCATCTATTACTCCAAGTTCGAGATGAAAGGCGATAAAGGCTTGTATTACCCAAACCGCGTAAAACAATGGTTCTCTTACTTACGTCAAGCTTATCCTGAAGCAAAAGACCTATTTAGAGAAATCAGAACGTTCAACAAAGCCGCACCAATTGTTGAGCATATTCAACGCTACCGCGATGACTTAAACTCTCAGGTTGCATAACTCCCGAACACAAAAAAGGACGAATATCTCGTCCTTTTTTGTATCTAAATCCTAGTAACAGATCTTATTTTTGCCGGTACTTTTGGCTTGATATAACTTTTCATCCGCCGCTTTAAACAATTCATCAAAGTTTTCTACTCGGCTCTCTTTACTAAACACCACACCGCCAGAGATCGTAAAGCCTTCTTTCGTTACGCGTGTCGAGCGCTCATCTATGGCCTTTTTTACTCTGTCTAAAATGAGTTTAATGCCCTCTGAATCTTCGTCATAAATCGCTAAAACGAACTCTTCGCCACCAAACCTTGAGGCAACATCGGTATGGCGAATATTTTCACGTATACATTTTGCAACAAGCTGAATTGCAGAATCACCGACATCATGACCATAGGTGTCGTTGATCTTCTTGAAGTTATCAATATCGAACACTGCTAAAGCAACCTGTTTTTTTGTCATCTTATTACGCCACACGGTTTGCATACCTCGACGATTCAATAAGCTGGTCATTGGGTCTCTTGCTGCCAGTTCTTTAAAGTAGCGTCGCTCGCTATGCATATTCACATAGAACAAGACGACGGTACTCAGCACGTAAATAAATAGTGCGACAATAAGGCTGTATTTTTCAAAAACCGCTAGGTTCTTAGCTTCATCCCAAAGGTTGTACTCGTAGTACATGCTGTGATTCGCACTCAATCGCTCTAATTCGACTGGTTTGATTCGTGTACTGTTTGAAGGAATGGATTGTAAATTGGAAACCAAATGAAACTGACCAACAAGACCTAGCGACGAAGCCATGAGCGTATTGATGTCAAAATCAATAGACAAAACACCTTGGTGTTCTCCTTTCTCATAGACGGGTACCGTCATACTAATGACTTGACCTTCCATCGAGTCCAACACTGGCCCTGGTCCAGCCAAGGTAATATTCACTTTATCTTGCGCGGTTTTTTGCCAAAAAGGTCGGGCTTTTAGCGTTGACAAAAGTTCTCTCGTGAAATTTTTTGCGTAGGTATCGGGTGAGGAGATAACGTAACCGCGCTTGTCAATGTAATGAATTCCAACAATGTGCGATTCAATATCGTGCAGAAATGACAATGACGGCGCAAAACCCGCCTTTTGTTCAGCTAACTGGTTAATCGTTGAACCTTGCTGACATAAGCTTTCGTCCCCTACGATCATATAATCAAGGTCAACCGCAGGTAACCCTTCACTATAAACACTTTCGAGTAATAACACATCTATAGGCCAAAGATAACAAAGCCCTTCTTTGACTAAAGAATTATGTTCTTCAAACAGTGGGTTAGCGTAATTGGTATAGTTGGTGAAGCTGTAATCTAAAGCCGTGAGTACTTTAATACCGCGAGACATTGCACGCTCGATACGCGAATACTCAGAATCGATATAGCGGTTAACCGCATCATAGTAATTTTTCGTTGTCACGAGTAAAACCACTACAAATAACGCCAGAGGAAAAAAGATGACAAATGAGAGGCTAAATCGCCTTTGGTTTACCATTGAGTACCATGCATATGAAAGGTCAATAGTCTCTTATGACTGCTATTAAATTGATACTCGTTATCTGGTGACGCATGCAATGCAGCACCAGATAACAAGAGACCAAACAAATGTGTGCGCGCTGTTTGAGACCGTTTATATATTAAAGGAGTTTAATCAATATAGAGTGTGGTGTCACTTTAGTCGCCATAATTTGCAGCTCTGTGCCGACATATTGACAGAGATATGACCTTTATAATCAACCTGTTCTGTGTCATCTAACAACGATATAACTTGGCTAACCTCCAAGCCCAGTTGCCACATAGGTAAATCGATTGAACATTCATTACCACTGAGATTAACCATTACAACGACTGCTTCACGACCCAGTACACGTGCGTACGCCAACTGGTTGTTAGTACAATGAAGCCATTGAATACAGCCCGACTCTAAAGGCTTACATTGTTTACGGATCTTGATCCATTGTTGGTAAAGCGATAGCCATTGTGAACTTTCAATTTCATTCCAAGGAAAACAACGACGATTATCCGGGTCTAGCCCTCCTTCTAGACCGACTTCACTCCCATAGTAAATACAAGGCGTGCCAACGTAAGTCATAAGCATTGCTAGCGCGATGTTCATTTTACGCTTATCACCATCAACCAATGTGATAAACCGAGCAGTATCGTGACTATCGAGTTGATTTAGCTGCGATAGCTGATTAGAAAATGGGATTTTTGCTCTGGCTTCGTCCAACCATGCTTTAAACTCCAAACCATCAATGTTGATTGGATCGTACATAATATCTTGTCGTGCGATAAAAGCTCGGACTGGATGAGCAAAACCGTAGTAGTTCATCGCCCCATCCTCTTGATCACCTTGCAACCACTGCGTTGCTTCAAAAAAGTGCTCACCTAACACATAAGCATTCGGGTTTACTGACTTAGTTGCATGACGAAACGCTGCCACATAATGAGCATTGTTTTTCGCGCCGTCTCCTTCGCCAAGCATATGGATTACATCAAACCGCCAGCCATCAACCAAGTACGGTGGCTTCAGCCAATACTTGATGACAGAATCTTCACTTTGGTAGATGTAGTCGCGCACCTGTTCATTTTCAAAGTTCAGAACCGGTAAGTTACCAATGCCTTTCCAACCAATGTAGTGATTGGTTTCACCTTCGAAAAAGTAGTAATCACGGAACTTTGACTGCGGATTGCCATACGCTCCTTCTCCTTTTTGTTGGATATCAAACCAAGGATGATGCACTGACGTGTGGTTAAACACCGCGTCTAAGACAATCTTCATATTCTTACCACGGATTTTCTCACACAGTTCAGCAAACTGATCATTAGTGCCGAACATAGGGTCAACAGTGAAGTAATCGGTGGTGTCGTATTTATGATTACTTGGTGAAGAAAAGATCGGATTAAAATAAAGCGCAGTAACGCCGAGCTGTTCAAGATAGTCCAACTTTTGCTCCACACCTTTGAGGTCGCCGCCAAAGAATTCACGTGCCCCGGTATTTTGGTGAGAGCCTACCGCATCTCCCCACACCTTGACGATCGATGCAGAATCATACTGAGCATAAGCGTGACGAATATCAGACTCACTTTTACTAGCAGAAAAACGGTCAGGAAAGATTTGATAGAAAACTTGCTCTTGGACCCAGCTTGGTGGTTGATGCTCTACATTCAACTTAAAGTGGAACTCTTTGGGTGGAATACGCTTTTGTACGCCTCGAGCATCGAGCCAGTATTGTTGTCCGTCTTTAAGGAGCTTAAACACATAATGTGTGACATCTCGATCTTGATTTGGTCGAAACGATGCCTCCCATAGTAATAATTCACCAGCCGTTCCTACTTGAGCCATGTCGACCAGATATTCTTCATTGTCCGGCTCAATACGCACATAGACGGAATCAAAATCCAATGTCTCGGTTTTCAGTCTGACTGTAACTTGCTCGTCATTAAAAGCTAAACCATCAATAGTTTGACTATGAAAAATAAATGGCAGGTTCATTATGGGCACTCCTCGTCATCGGATATGCCACTATGTTATTGAAGAATTAGAGACAAGAAATCCTCCCTGCGAGTTGACATATCAGCCAATTTTCCCAAGGAGGATCACACTTAGTAGGCGTAGTGACTTGTCGGATACCGCTTAGTTCAACAAGAGACTGTCATCTGCCAGCTCTTCACCACGCACTTTGGAGAACATATCCAACAAGTCTGGTACTTGCATGTTAGTGCGCTGCTCTCCAGCCACATCAAGCACAATTTCACCTTGGTGAAGCATTACGGTCCTATCGCCACATGCTAATGCGTCTTTCATCGAATGCGTCACCATCATCACTGTTAAATTGAACTCATCGACAATACGTTTAGTTAAGTCGATAACAAACGCCGCCATACGAGGATCAAGCGCAGCCGTGTGTTCATCAAGCAATAACAACTTACTCTCCGATAACGTCGCCATCACAAGGCTAACGGCTTGTCGTTGTCCACCAGACAGTAACCCAATGCTATCGCCCAAGCGGTCTTCTAAACCAAGACCGAGGATGCTAATTCGCTCTTGGAACAGCTTGCGACGTTTGGTAGAGAGCGCCAACCCCCAGCTGCGTTTTTTACCACGCATGTGCGCGAGAGCCATGTTCTCTTCTATCGTCAGTTCACCACAAGTCCCGGCCAATGGATCTTGAAACACTCGGGCGCATTGCGTTGCACGTTGGGCAACCGTCTGCTTGGTGACGTCTTTGCCATCAATGATCACCTGACCACCTATCATCGGCGTCTCACCTGTCACCGCACCAAGCAACGTCGATTTTCCTGCGCCATTAGAACCAATCACGGTAAGAAATTGATGCTCTGGAACCTCTAAAGAGACGCCTTTCAATGCACGATTTTCCAAAATCGTCCCAGGGTTGAACGTGACCTGAATATTATTTAGTTCGATCATAATGCCTCCCCAGAACCATTTTTTGATGCCGCTTGTTTAGCATCAGTAACGCGTTGTTTCGCTCTCATGCTCTGTTTTAGCTTTGGAGCAATAAGCGCCACAGCCACCAATACTGCGGTAACCAGGTTGAGGTCTGAAGCTTGTAAACCAAACATGCCAGAGCTCAAAGCGAAAGCCACTGCAAGGCGATAAAGTACCGAACCGATGATGACAGCAAATACCGCAACCCAAATTTTTCGCCCCGGAATGAGGGTCTGGCCCAAAATCACAGCAGCCAAACCAACCACAATGGTGCCCACGCCAGAGGTCACATCTGCAAAGCTGTTCGTTTGTGCAAACAACGCGCCTGCGAATCCGACAAAACCGTTAGATAAAGCCAAGCCAAAGTAGGTATAAAAGCCAGTGCTCGCCCCTTGCGCAGAAACCATACGCGCATTCACACCCGTGGCTCGTAAACCAAGACCAAAGTCGCTGTTCAGCAGGCGAATGACAAAGAAAGCGGAAAGAAGAACTAAGACCCCAACAACCAGAGGGCGAATAAACATCGCATCGCCCAATGCTTCAAACGGAGTGAGAATCGTATCCTCTCCAAGCAACGCCATATTAGGTTTGCCCATAATACGAATATTAATTGAAAATGCAGCGATCATGGTAAGAATGGAAGCTAACAGGTGTAAAATACCACACCGAACAGCCAGAAAAGCGGTTACCCACCCCGTCATACTACCAGCTATCATCGCCATTATTGTCGCAAGCCAAGGATTAATACCTGCGACAATCGCCGTTGCAGCCACCGCAGCTCCCATTGGAAAGCTGCCATCCACACTCAAATCGGGGAAGTCGAGAACACGGAACGTAAGATACACACCCAGAGCGACTAGGCCATAAATCAAGCCAATTTCGAGTGCACCAAAAAAAGCAAATGCAGACATAACTGCTCCTTTCTGCATGCTCAGGCTGGCTAATACCAACCTGAACGTAAGACTTCTAACGTATACTCCCCTTCTTCTCTAGCAGAATGCTCTACACGAGAAGTCTGGCGAGTATCAATTTTGGGGCAAGCCTCTACCAACCAGCGTGACGGTCTTTACCCCAAAAGAACGTTACTTATTGCATGCTTGTCGCACGTTCAACCACAGAACTTGGCAGCTTGATACCGAGCTTAGATGCTGCGCTTTCATTAATTACAAGGTCAGAACCCGTCGCGACTTTTACATCCAGCTTGCCTGGTTCTTGACCATCAAGAATCGCCGCCACATAATCCGCGGTTTGTACACCAACCTGGTAGTAGTCAAAACCTAAGCCTGCAATTGCACCCTTTTCGACATACGACGTCGCGCCACCAAATACAGGTTTCTTCGCTTGATTCGCTGCCACAATCATCCCTTCAATCGCACTTGCAACTGTATTGTCTGTTGGGGCGTAAAGAATGTCTGATTTCGCTGCAATCGCTTGAGTCGCAGACTGAACATCAGCACTTTTTAGTGCGGTCGCTTCAACCACTTGTATGCCTTTTGCTTTTGCGCTTTCTTTTAGTAATTCAACTAAAGTCACGGCATTAGCTTCACCGGGATTAAATACAATCCCGATGCTTTTCACCTGAGGAAGAATTTCTTGGATGAGATCGACATGCTGAGCAACGGGTGAAAGATCAGACAGGCCAGTTACGTTTTTACCTGGTTGTTCCATCGACTTAACCAATTTCGCACCAACCGGATCTGTTACCGCAGTAAAGACAACAGGAATAGAGCGACTAGCCGACACCAAAGCTTGTGCCGAAGGTGTCGCGATGCCAACTAACACATCAGGATTTTCGCCGACGTACTGACGGGCAATTTGCACCGCAATCGCTGGATTACCCTGTGCGGTCTTATAATCAAATTCTAGATTTTTGCCTTCTTCGTAGCCTTTCGCTTTCAAACCATCAAGTAACCCTTGGCGCGTCGCGTCTAACGCCGGGTGTTCGACAATCTGTGAAACTGCGACAGTTGCAGTGGCGGCCAGTACATTGGTAGAAGAGAAAATAGCAGTAGCTGATAGAACGGCAGTGGCTAATAAACGTTTCGTTTTCATCATAACTCCTTGATGTGACTTCGTCCTTGTTTCACGAGCTTTCAATATGTGTATCGACTCGTGAATTCAAATGTTTGAAGGCGGTATTGTTGTGTTCATATAACTGTGCACTTCTTGCGCATCTTGTTTTTATTATTACTACTAAGTCTTAGTAAAGAAAAGAAAGATTTAACACTAAAGCAACATTTGTGATCGGGGGGACTTCTTCATCCGGAAAGAATCTTTGGTAAACAAAGCTTCGCTCGCTTCATCAACGACCGTCAAAGTAGGTAATAGAGGCAGGATCAAAAATGGAGCAGCCAGTGCACACTCCATTTCAAACAATTTAAATTAGAACCAACGCTCTAATGACGATTTATCGAGCTGGCGAAACGCTCGGTTCAGTATTATCGCAAGCTCTTTGTAACGAGGGCGAGCTTTGACAGGCTCTAAAGCAAAACCTGTTTCCACAATTTTTTGATGCAACTCCCGATACCAAGAGGCCAAAGAAGGCGGCAATTTCGTGTTGGATCGAGCACCAAGCCACCAAATGCCTTGAAGTGGCAAGCTAATCGCAAACAAGGCGACAACAATGGATTGAGGTAACGCGTGGTAATTGTTGAATGCCATTTGAGTGAGTACGCTGATCGCAGCAACGGCCGGCATGACTTTAATGCCAAAGCGAGTCGCCTTAATGATACGCTGTTCCGGAAATATGGCGCTTAGCTCTTTACGAACCGGCCAGATCTCCATGTAATTCTGGCCATCTTTCAGGCTATGGATCAATCCGACTTTATTACTCATACCGCTCTCTCACTAAAAAATAGTTGAACATTTCAACTGAAGGTACAAAAAATTGATGAAAGTTAATATTCTTTCAAATTTTTTTTGTTATCATTGCTTATTATCGCTATCCTTTGCAGACCCTCAATCTCATTGTTGCTGTTATTTACAATTTAAGCAACTCCGAGATATCTATCTGCACGGATCGCATCATAGTGATGGAAGGGTTCATCACTATTTCTTTATATGGAATTAGAACAATTTTTGACCAGGATTAGTACGCAGCCTTCTGGGTATCGGCTATTCTTGTGATTAATTTTTCATTCTTTAACTGATTTTTTATCAGACGAATAACAGGTAGTCATACATGTCTAAGCTAGTTTTAGTTTTAAACTGCGGTAGTTCTTCTCTTAAATTTGCCGTTGTTGATGCCGAGAACGGCGACGAGCACTTGTCAGGTCTTGCTGAGTGTCTTCACCTTCCTGAAGCTCGCATCAAGTGGAAACTTGATGGCAAGCACGAAGCTCAACTAGGCAATGGTGCAGCTCACGAAGAAGCACTAGCGTTTATGGTAGAAACTATTCTTGCTTCTAAGCCAGAGCTTAAAGCTAACCTAGGCGCAATCGGTCACCGTATCGTTCACGGCGGCGAGCAGTTCACTCAATCTGCACTAATTACTGATGAAGTTCTAAAAGGTATTCAAGACGCTGCAACATTTGCACCTCTTCATAACCCTGCTCACATCATCGGTATCGAAGCGGCTAAGAAAAACTTCCCAGAGCTGAAAAACGTTGCTGTATTTGACACTGCGTTCCACCAAACTATGCCTGAAGAGTCTTACCTATACGCTCTTCCATACAACCTATACAAAGAACACGGTATCCGTCGTTACGGCATGCACGGTACTTCTCACTTGTTCATCACTCGTGAAGTTGCAGGCCTACTAAACAAACCAGTTGAAGAAGTAAACATCATCAACTGTCACCTAGGTAACGGCGCATCTGTATGTGCGATCAAGAACGGTCAATCTGTAGACACTTCTATGGGTCTTACTCCACTTGAAGGTCTGGTAATGGGTACTCGCTGTGGCGACATCGACCCTGCTATCGTCTTCCACCTACACGACGCTCTAGGTTACTCTGTTGATCAAATCAACACAATGCTAACTAAAGAGTCTGGTCTTCAAGGTCTAACTGAAGTGACTTCTGACTGTCGTTTCGTTGAAGACAACTACGGTCAAAAAGAAGAAGCAACACGCGCAATGGACGTGTTCTGCCACCGTCTAGCTAAATACGTTGCTGGCTACACTGCTTCAATGGAAGGCCGTCTAGACGCAATCACTTTCACTGGCGGTATCGGCGAGAACTCTGGCCCTATCCGTGAAATGGTTCTAAACCGTCTTGGCATCTTCGGTATCGAAGTAGATAGCGAAGCTAACCTTAAAGCTCGCTTCGGCGGCGAAGGCGTTATCACGACTGAAAACAGCCGTATCCCTGCAATGGTTATCTCTACTAACGAAGAGCTAGTCATCGCTGAAGACACTGCTCGCCTGACAGGTCTTTAATTGAATTCCTGGCTAGCCACTCGGCTAGCCAGATTTTCATTCAAACGAATTTCTTAGGGGCTCAACTCCTATTCTTCGAGCTTCATGGAATAAGAGTTGAGCTTTTATCCCCCAAATAGCTAAAGGTACTCTACGAATGTCTCGTACTATTATGCTTATCCCTACTAGCGCAGGCGTTGGCCTAACAAGCGTTAGCATGGGTGTTCTTCGCGCTATGGAGCGTAAAGGCGTTAAAGTTTCTTTCTACAAGCCAATCTGTCAGCCACGTTCAGGTGGTGATCAGCCAGATCTGACTTCAACTATCGTTGGTCGTAACAGCGATATGAAGATCGGTGAACCAATGGCGATGTCTGTTGCTGAAAGCCTAATCGGTAACGACAACATGGACGAGCTGCTAGAAACCGTTGTTGAACGTTACAACCAAATCAACAAAGACGCAGACGTTACGCTAATCGAAGGTCTTGTACCTACTCGTAAGCACCCATTTGCAAACCAAGTAAACGCGGAAATCGCGGCAACACTTGGTGCAGAAATCGTGCTAGTTGCGACTCCAGGTACTGATAACCCTGCGCAACTGAAAGAGCGTATCGAAGTAGCATGTTCTAACTTCGGCGGCACTAAAAACAAAAACATCTCTGGTGTTATCATCAACAAGCTAAACGCTCCTGTTGACGAAGCTGGCCGTACTCGCCCTGACCTATCTGAAATCTTTGACGATGCAGACAGCGCGAAACAAAACGAATTGAAAGTGATGGAAATTTTCAACACTTCTCCAATTCGTGTACTAGGTTGTGTGCCATGGAGCATTGATCTGATTGCGACTCGTGCAATCGACATGGCTAAACACCTGAAAGCAGATATCATCAACGAAGGTGACATCAACACTCGTCGCATCAAGAGCATCACTTTCTGTGCACGTTCTCTGCCAAACATGATTGAGCACTTCAAACCGGGCTCTCTACTTGTTACTTCTGCAGACCGTCCTGATGTTATCGTTGCTGCTTCTCTTGCTGCAATGAACGGTGTGGATATTGGTGCAGTACTGCTAACTGGCGGTTACGATATCCCTAGCGAAATCGAAGGCCTATGTAAACCAGCATTCGACACTGGTCTACCTATCTTCAAAGCACAAGGTAACACTTGGCAAACGTCTCTAAACCTACAGAGCTTCAGCATCGAAGTACCTGCAGACGATAAAGAGCGTATCGAGTTCATCAACGAACACGTTGCTGGCCACATCGACGGTAACTGGATCGAGTCTATGACTGAAGGCACTCAGAAGTCTCGTCGTCTAAGCCCACCAGCGTTCCGTTACCAGCTAACTGAACTTGCTCGTAAAGCAGGTAAGCGTATCGTTCTTCCAGAAGGTGACGAACCACGCACAGTTAAAGCAGCGGCAATCTGTGCTGAACGCGGCATTGCAGACTGCGTACTTCTAGGTAACCCAGATGAAATCCGTCGCGTAGCGGCTCAACAAGGCGTTGAGCTAGGTACTGGTGTAACCATCATTGATGCAGATGCTGTTCGTGAAAACTACGTTGCTCGCCTAGTTGAGTTGCGCGGTGCTAAAGGCATGACTGAAGTTGTGGCTCGTGAGAAGCTACAAGATTCAGTATTCCTAGGCACAATGATGCTTGAGAACGACGAAGTTGACGGCCTAGTTTCTGGTGCTGTTCACACTACGGCGAACACTATCGTTCCTCCGTTCCAAATCATCAAGACGGCACCAAATGCGTCTATCGTATCTTCAGTATTCTTCATGCTTCTGCCTGATCAAGTACTGGTTTACGGTGACTGTGCAATCAACCCAGATCCAACTGCTGAACAGCTTGCTGAAATCGCTATCCAATCTGCTGACTCTGCAGCAGCATTTGGTATCGAACCACGCGTTGCAATGATCTCTTACTCTACTGGTGAATCTGGTAAGGGTGCAGACGTTGATAAAGTACGTGAAGCAACAAAACTGGCTCAAGAGAAACGTCCTGATCTTATCATTGACGGTCCTCTACAGTACGACGCTGCTATTATGGAAAACGTTGCTGCTTCTAAAGCACCAAACTCTCCAGTTGCAGGTAAAGCGACAGTATTTGTATTCCCAGACCTAAACACGGGTAACACGACTTACAAAGCGGTACAACGTTCAGCTGACCTAGTATCTATCGGTCCAATGCTGCAAGGTATGCGTAAACCTGTAAACGACTTGTCTCGTGGCGCGCTAGTAGACGACATCGTGTACACCATCGCTCTAACAGCTATCCAAGCAGACCAAGAAGCTAAATAATCGCTTCTGACATCTAGTTGGATATAGATACAAAGCCCTCGATTCGTCGAGGGCTTTTTCTATTGCTGGCCAGAACACTTATTTGTTTTTTATACCAATCACTGCACAACCTATAATTACTGGTGCACAAAGCTTTTCTTCCTATCGCCCCCCATACCTAATCGACATTGCTCGTGCTTGTTCTTACACCGATTGACCCACTCCCCAAAATGCATTGGCTCCAAACCAGCACGGTCCCTGTTCAATTTATCGACATTATTTACGTTTTAGCTAAACTTTTTTGCTAGGAAATACGTAAAAGCTACTGCAATGCACAAACTCATTGACTGCTAAGGAATATATATGAAGGATTTCATCAATACATCACTGATAAAGTTTGGTTTAGCTGCGTTTCTGATTAGTTTTTCTTCATTCAGCTTTTCCGCCCCGAGTATTAAAGGCGTCGATCAAGATATGTCCGGAGGAACGGTGACCGCTGAAATGGCTCATGCTGATGACAATGGGTGGATGGTTGTCCACCGAACAGACGAATCAATGAAGCCTGGTCCTGTTATCGGCTACGCTCCGTTAAAAATGGGAAAGAATGAAAACGTAAATGCAATTTTGATGGAACCAGTAGAATCAGGCGATATGCTGATGTTAATGGTCCACAGAGAGAAAGGTGGCATGAAGACTGGTGTGTTTGAGTATACGCTCGGCGCTAAAGAGGACGGTCCTGTAAAAGTGGACGGAAAGCTAGTGATGGACATCGTACGCGCTAAGTAAGGTGACGATGAATGAAAAAGTAAACTCCTACTCCCGGTATTTAGATGACACAAAAGTACTTAACGGCATTGCTAACCGTTAAGTACTTTTTCATTTGCGATGGAAGCAGCAAACTAGCCAATCCTTTCTCTTCCATGAGGAGTATTTAGGTCTAAATCAGGCCCTTTTGGTACAACTTGCGTCGGATTAATCCCAGTGTGGCTGAAGTAGTAGTGGCGTTTAATGTGATAGAAATCCGTCGTGTCTTCGACGCCTTCAACTTGATACAACTCTTTTAAGTAGCCTTGTATATTTTCGTAGTCTGCGATGCGCTGCTTGTTACACTTGAAATGCCCCACATACACCGCATCAAAACGAATAAGAGTCGTAAACAAACGCCAATCCGCCTCAGTAATTGTGTTCCCTGCTAAGTAACGATGCGTCGCTAGGTGAGCATCGATTTTATCTAACGCATTAAACAAAGAATCAAACGCTTCTTCATACGCCTCTTGTGTAGTCGCGAAGCCACAACGATACACTCCGTTGTTGACATTCGGATAAACAAAATCGTTCCACTCATCAATAACGTGTTTTAGATGTTCTGGATAGTAGTCGTCGTGATTCCCTGTTAACGCATTGAATTCCGAATTGAACATGCGAATGATCTCTGACGACTCGTTTGACACAATAGTATTGGTCTTTTTATCCCAAAGTACAGGCACGGTTACGCGGCCCGTGTAATCGGGTTTGGCCTGCGTGTAAATTTGATACATACGCGTGTGACCAAACAATGGCTCAGGAAGCCCCATTTGCCAACCTTGGCTGAGCATATCAGGGCAAACGACCGTGACATCAATATGTGGTTCTAAACCTTTCAGCTTGCGGAAAATGAGGGTTCGATGTGCCCACGGACAAGCAAGAGAGACATACAAATGGTATCGACCGGACTCTGGTGTAAACTCCGCATCAGGGTCGTTTTTAACCCAGTTACGGAATCCGGCATCTTCGCGCACAAATTTGCCACCATTTGATTTTGTGTCATACCAGACATCTTGCCAAACACCTTCAACCAGCTTACCCATGATTGCTCTCCTCTCGTTCTGTTTGTGTCTATATTAGCGTTTCCTATCAAACAGAGAATCATCGAACTTAGGACATCATGTTCAAGAAATTCGAATGTATAAATCAGACACATAAAAAAAGCGCGACCCGATGAAGGTGTCGCGCTTAAGCCCGTCACAGGCTGAATTTATACACTAACGTGTAAACAAGATACCGCGTGAACGTCATTACCTAAAATGGTTGGCTTTGTCTTCGCACACTCTTCGGTTGCTTGTGGGCAACGAGTGCGGAATACACAACCCGACGGTGGGTTGATAGGTGAAGGAAGATCACCCTCTAGCATTTGGATTTTCTTATTGCGCTCAATATCCGGGTCCGGGATCGGAACCGCAGACATCAGCGCACGCGTATATGGGTGCTTAGGATCAGCAAACAGAGCCTCGGCCTCGCCAAGTTCCACGGCATTACCTAAATACATAACTAAAACGCGATCTGAAATGTGTTTAACGACAGACAAGTCATGCGCAATGAATACCAGAGAAAGCCCTAACTCTTTTTGAATCTCTTTAAGTAGGTTAACCACCTGAGCTTGAATAGATACATCAAGCGCCGATACTGGCTCGTCACAAATGATCATCTTAGGCTTAAGGATAAGCGCACGCGCTATCCCGATACGCTGACACTGACCACCCGAGAACTCGTGTGGGTAACGGTTAATCACGTTAGGTAATAGGCCAACTTTCGCCATCATCTCTTTAACGCGATCTTTCACTTCCTGCTTAGACAGTTCTGGATAGAATGTCTCAAGAGGTTCAGCAATGATATCACCAACAGTCATACGCGGATTCAGCGATGCCAATGGGTCTTGGAAAATCATCTGAATTTCTTTACGCGTCTCACGGCGCTGAACGCTTTTCATTTTAGTAAGGTCTTGACCCAACCAAACTACTTGGCCGTCAGTAGCTTCAACCAGACCAATGATGGCACGAGCAAACGTCGATTTACCACAACCTGATTCACCTACTACACCAAGCGTTTCCCCTTCGTATAGTCGAACGTTCACGCCATCTACCGCTTTCAGGCTCGAAGGCTTTGACCACGGCCATGCCGACTTTGAGGCAATGCTGAAGTGAACTTTCAGCTCAGAAATGTCCAGAATTAGTTTTTTGTCTACTGCGTTCATTTGTTCCAAGCCTCCCATTCAGAAAAACATGCACGCTGACGACCATCACCAAATGGTGTCAGAATTGGCGCCTCGCGCTTACAACGATCCATCACACGGTGACAGCGCTCTTGATAAGGGCAGCCCGGCGGTAGACGAAGCAAGTTTGGTGGATTACCAGGAATGGTCGGCAGAATTTCACCCTCAGTATCGAGGCGAGGAATCGCCTTCAGCAGCCCCTCCGCATAAGGATGGCTTGGATTGTAGAAAATTTCGTTTACGTTGCCGTACTCCATAGTACGGCCTGCATACATCACTAGCACCTTGTCACACGAACCTGCAACCACACCAAGGTCGTGCGTGATCATGATGATCGCTGTGTTGAACTCAGATTTCAGCTCATTCAACAAGTCCATGATCTGTGCTTGTACCGTCACATCAAGTGCTGTTGTTGGCTCATCGGCAATAAGCAGTTTAGGACGACATAACAACGCCATCGCGATCATTACACGCTGACGCATACCGCCTGAAAACTCATGCGGGTACATCGTGATACGCTTACGCGCTTCAGGGATTTTTACCGCTTCCAGCATGCGTACTGATTCTTCAAATGCTTCCGCTTTGCCCATGCCTTTGTGCAGCATAAGCACTTCCATCAACTGATCACTCACTTTCATGTAAGGGTTCAGTGATGTCATTGGGTCTTGGAAGATCATTGCGATCTGTTCCGCACGCACTTTGTTCAGTTCTTTTTCTGGTAAGTTTAGGATTTCTTTGCCTTCAAACTTTGCGCTACCAGAAATAATACCGTTCTTAGCCAAAAGGCCCATGATTGCGAATACGGTTTGAGATTTACCTGATCCCGACTCTCCAACGATACCTAAGGTTTCGCCTTGGTTGAGAGAGAAGTTCAAATCGTTTACTGCGGTTACGATACCATCTTGCGTGGTGAATTCGACGCGCAGATCTTTGACATCTAATAAGCTCATCATTGCTTCCTTAATCTTATCTTTTAATTATCTGTCTTTTGGATCCAGCGCATCGCGCAGGCCGTCACCAACGTAGTTGAAGCAGAATAGCGTCACAACCATGAACACTGCTGGGAATGCCAGCTGCCAGATTGCTACTTCCATTGTCTGTGCACCTTCTTGTAGAAGAGCGCCCCAACTTGTCATTGGTTCCTGAACACCAAGACCAAGGAATGATAGGAATGATTCCGTTAGAATCATACTTGGGATAAGCAGCGTAGAGTATACCGCTACAATACCCAGTACGTTCGGTACGATATGACGAGTAATGATTTTCCAGTTGCTTACACCACACACATGTGCCGCTTCGATAAACTCCTTGCTACGTAGACTAAGAGTCTGACCACGTACGATACGCGCCATATCTAGCCATGCGATAGCACCAATCGCAACGAAGATCAGCATGATGTTACGACCGAAGAATGTTACCAGTACAATCACCAGGAACATAAACGGTACCGCGTATAAAATTTCTAGAATACGCATCATTACGCGGTCAACTTTACCGCCGATGAAACCAGATGCTGCGCCGTAGAGCGTACCAATCAGTACCGCTACAAATGCACCCATAACACCTACCATCAACGAAATACGACCTCCAATTAGCGTACGCACGTATAAATCACGGCCTAAGCTGTCAGTACCAAACCAATGGTCAGCATTCGGTGCAACGTGCATCGCGTACCAGTCAGTATCATCAAATGTGTACGGTGCGATCATTGGCAGGATAATAACCGCCAACGTCATTAGAACAAGAAGGAATAAGCTCACCATCGCCGCTTTGTTGCGCATGAAACGGATACGAGCATCTTGCCAAAGACTGCGACCTTCAATCTCCAAGTTTTCGGAGAATTTCTCAATCGCTTCTAGGTTTTCTTTTTTCGTTAACATAACCAAACGTCCCTGTTAGTAGCGAATTTTCGGGTCAATCATTGCAAGTAAAATATCTACAATCGCGTTGAATAGAATGAATAGGAAACCAATCAGAATGGTTACCCCCATTACTAGCGAGTAGTCACGGTTAAACGCAGCGTTAACGAATAGTTTACCAATACCAGGCAGACCAAAAATGGTTTCGATAACAACGGAACCGGTGATGATACCTACGAAAGCTGGACCCATGTAAGAAACAACAGGGAGAAGTGCCGGCTTCAGAGCGTGTTTGATAATGATGTAACGGTAACTTAGACCTTTAGCACGTGCCGTACGAATAAAGTTACTGTTTAGGGTTTCGATCATCGAACCACGCGTGATACGAGCAAAGGTAGCAACATACAGTAGCGACATACCAATAACAGGAAGCACTAAATACTGCCAGCTACCATCTTGCCAACCACCCGCAGGGAAGATATTCCAATGAAGCGAGAATATGTAGATAAGCGCAGGCGCTAATACAAAGGATGGCATTACCACACCAAGCATCGCAGTCGACATAATGGTATAATCAATCCAAGTATTTTGCTTGAGCGCAGCAATGGTACCGACGGTAACCCCCATTATCAAAGTAAAGATAAAGGCGATGAAGCCCACTTTAGCCGAAACAGGTAAGGCAACCGCGATCAGCTCGTTTACTGAGTAATCAAGGTATTTAAATGACGGTCCGAAATCACCTTGGATAACATTGGTCAAATACGTGGTGTATTGTTCAAATACAGGTTTATCCAAGCCATATTTAGCTTCGATATTTGCCATTACTTCGGGTGGCAATGGACGCTCTGTCGAGAAAGGGTTTCCCGGTGCAAAGCGCATAAGAAAGAAAGATACGGTGATCAAAACCAACATTGTTGGGATCGCCTCAAATATCCTTTTTGCGATGAATTTAAGCATAAACTCACTCTTTCAGTCTGTGACAGTTAAATTAAAGAAGTCGTCCAATTCTTTTGGACTAAAGATAGGCGCTACATGCAATTTCTCACATGTAGGGCCTCATTTTTATAGTTCTATCGAGTTACGAATTACTCTGTGATGTAGAGATCTTTAGAGTAAATCTTGTCTTCCGCGTTATTTACTGGGAAGCCACCAACTTTCGGTGATAGTAGACGTGATTTCACGTACTGGTAGATAGGTGCGATTGGCATATCTTTTGCCATCAACTTCTCTGCTTCTAGGTAAAGCGCTTGACGCTCTTCGTCAGAAGTTGAAGCAAATGCTTTGTTCATGATCGCATCGTACTCTTTGCTGTCGTAGTGAATACCACCAGTAGTGTTATTACTCATCATCAGCGTTAGGAAAGATGAAGCTTCGTTGTAGTCGCCACACCAACCTGCACGAGCAACCTCAAAGTTGCCAGAATCTTTGGTAGATAGGTAAGTTTTCCACTCTTGGTTTTCTAGCGTAACATCTAGACCAAGTGTCTTCTTCCACATTGAACCCAGTGCAACCGCAAGTTTCTTGTGGTTCTCTGATGTATTGTATAGAAGGTTAAATTCAAGAGGGTTGTCTGCGCCGTAACCCGCTTCTTCCAATAGACGCGCAGCTTCTGCGTTACGCTCTTCTTGCGTCATTTTGCCGTATGCAGGAATTTCTGGGTTGAAACCTGCCGTAATTTCAGGTGTTAGGAAGTAAGCTGGCTTTTGACCTTGACCTAAAATCGCATCGGTCACAATGTTACGGTCAATCGCATAAGAAATCGCTTTACGCACACGAACATCATCAAACGGCTTTTTCTTCGTATTGAAGATGTAGTAGTAAGTACATAAGTTACCGGTTACAGACACTTCTTGTGGGTGCTCTTTCTTCAGACGCTTGAAGTGCTCTGTAGGCAGCTCATTCGTGAAGTCGATTTCACCCGCTAGGAAGCGGTTCATTTCCGCTACTTGGTTCTCGATTGGTAGGAAAGTAACTTGCTCAAGCGTCGTGTTTTCGTTGTCCCAGTACTGTTCGTTACGTTTTAGAACCAAACGCTCGTTTACAACCCAGTTGTCAACAACATAAGCACCGTTACCTACAAAGTTCTCTGGCTTCGTCCATTGATCGCCGAACTTTTCAACAGTTGCTTGATGAACAGGTTTCACTGTCGTGTGGCCCATCATCATTACAAAATATGGTACTGCAGTATCTAACTCAACCACTAACGTGTGATCGTCAACCGCTTTAACACCTAACTCGCTCTTATCTTTTTTACCCGCAACAATGTCTTTTGCGTTCTTCATCTTGGTGTATTCCATGTACCAAGCATATGGAGAGGCGGTTGCTGGATCGACTGCACGTTGGAAGCTGTAAACGAAATCACCTGCAGTGACAGGATCACCGTTTGACCATTTTGCGTCTTCACGTAAGTGGAAAGTGTATGTTTTGTTGTCTTCAGTGTCCCAAGATTCTGCAACACCAGGGATAGTGTTACCGTCCGCATCTTGGTTTACAAGGCCTTCAAGAAGATCGCGAATCACGTGGGATTCTGGAACACCTTGAGATTTATGAGGGTCTATTGTCGCAACTTCTGTACCGTTACCACGCACCAATTCTTGAACAGCAGCAAGTTTTGGCTCTTTAGAATCAGATTTAGCTTCAGGGGCTGGAGCCGGAGCAGGCTCAGCAGCTTGTTTCTCCGCAGGCTTTTCACCACAACCAGCTAGAGCGAGAGAAAGACCAGCACCAATAAATAAAGCGCGCGTGATTTTATTCTTATACATGCGTAAAACTCCAAATTTTTTCGTTAGCATCCATGACTTCTTTGTAAGGGCCTGGAACGGTCAGAGTTTTAGATTTTTTTAGTGCACTTTCTGAGCACAAAAGTCTAAAACCTTACAAAGACTGCGGCACACATTAGCAATCATTGAAGTAATTTGCCATAAAAATGTAGCAAAAAAACCAATAATGCTGACTAAACCACACATATCTAGCAGTAAACTCTAACCCCAAAGCATTCACCAGCCAAATAAAGACCAGAAGCGACATTTAACAGGCGAAACTTTCGATTAATCTGAGTTTAAACCATTTACTAGCATCTTATGCTAGATATTTACACATCATTTAACATTTATGACAAATCAAGTCTAACAAATAATTGTTTATATATTGGGCAAAAAACTTTTATTGTGAAGAATATCACCAGACAAAAGATAGGAAATATCGAAACAAAGTGAGCAATACAATGAAGATAAATACAAAAAAAGCTAAGTGCCATTAGCACTTAGCTTTTTTCACTAGAATGCGGGTTAGTTCTATTTTTCCCAACGCTGTGCAGCTTGATGATCGGTGTCGCGCGACTCAATCCAACGATCTTCATTCGTCGTACGCTCTTTTTTCCAAAATGGTGCTTGGGTTTTCAGATAATCCATGATGAACTCGCACGCATCAAATGCCGCGCCGCGGTGCGCACTGGAAACGCCCACAAATACAATTTGATCACCGCTATCCATGTCTCCGACACGATGAATCACGCGTACACCTAATAGTGGCCAGCGAGACTCAGCTTGATCGCAAATGTCGCTCAAGCTCTTCTCTGTCATCCCCGGATAGTGCTCTAGATGTAAACCAATCACATTATCCCCAAGG
Source organism: Vibrio sp. Vb1554 (assembly GCF_033344235.1). Lineage (NCBI taxonomy): Bacteria > Pseudomonadati > Pseudomonadota > Gammaproteobacteria > Vibrionales > Vibrionaceae > Vibrio > Vibrio sp. Vb1554. Next base: position 120,498 of record NZ_JAWPOJ010000007.1, read on the forward strand.
TTCATATCTCGAACTTTACCAACGAATGTAACGACAGCGCCGGCAGCCGTCCCTTCAGATAGACGTTGATATTCTTGCTCGACCGAAAAATCTTCAATTTGTACAGAAACACGAGAATCCATCTTAACCCCCAGTTACCGGCGGGAAAAACGCAACTTCGTCACCTGCTTTTACTTGTGTATCCAGAGGGACGATGGATTGGTTCACTGCAGCAAGTAGCTTTCCTGGCTCGAGCGCTAAATCCCACTTGCCATCTTTCTCAGTGCCTTCTTCCACTAGATGTGCACGAATTGATTCAACCGTTTCAAACGGCCCGTCTAACTCGACACTGTCGATGCCAATCAGCTCGCGAGTTTGAGCAAAGAAAAGTACTTTAATCATGATTCCACCTTAAAGTGACCAGATTTACCACCCGTTTTCTCTAATAGACGAACTTGACCAATAACCATGTCTTTTTGTACTGCTTTACACATATCGTAAATCGTTAGAGCAGCAACGGAAGCTGCCGTGAGCGCTTCCATTTCCACGCCAGTTTTACCCGCAAGTTTACATACTGATTCGATGCGAACTTTGTTTTCTGCTTCGATAGCTTCCAGTTGAACTTCAACTTTAGAGAGTAGTAGCGGATGACAAAGTGGAATCAAATCCCAGGTTTTCTTCGCAGCTTGAATACCAGCAATACGAGCCGTCGCAAATACATCACCTTTATGGTGCTGGCCAGAGACAATCAGTTGAAGTGTTTCTGGGGCCATGTGAACAAATGCTTCAGCACGAGCTTCACGAACCGTCTCCGTTTTTGCTGACACGTCAACCATGTTTGCTTCGCCAGAAGCATTGATATGTGTAAATTGGGTCATTGTTTTTCCTTCGCTTTTAGGAAAGGTTATACAGATAGGTGTGGCATGAAGTTACAAGGGCGATGACTTGCATCCAACTGCTGTTTAATAATTTTTGTCCAGCCTGTGCGGCACGCACCAGTTGAACCTGGCATTGCGAAGATCACGGTGTGGTTAGCAAAACCTGCAATCGCACGAGACTGAATCGTAGACGTACCGATCTCTTCGTACGACACCATACGAAACAACTCACCAAAACCTTCAACTTCTTTATCAAATAGAGGCTTAAGTGCTTCTGGCGTGCTATCACGTGAGGTGAAACCTGTACCGCCAGTAATCATGATAGCTTGTACGCTTTCATCAGCAATCCATTGAGAAACAATCGCGCGGATCTTGTACATATCATCAATAACAATTTGCTTGTCTACTACGTTGTGACCCGCTTCTTGAGCATGTTCAGCAAGGTAACGACCAGAGGTATCGTTTTCTTCAGTACGAGTGTCAGATACCGTTAGAACGGCAATATTTGCAGGTTGGAATTTGCTTTCAGCGTGACCCATTTGTTCACCTATTCTCTTAATTAGCTTTGATACGCTTGGTATCGATTCGGAAAAAGTTAGAGCCAGCTTATCAGTGAACTCGCTCTAAAAATTGAATGAAGTTAGCCGCCGATAGACGCGAGGTGTGGCGTCATACCAGTATTGCCATCATGCAAGAAATGGCTTACCGACTTGGTTTGTAACTGCGCCTGGATACGTTCAATAAGCTCACTCTCTTGCTCATCACGTTCCAAAAGATCACGCAATTCTACACCGTGGTCTCCAAACAGACATAGGTGCAGCTTACCCATCGCAGAAACGCGCAGTCGGTTGCAGCTTTCACAAAAGTCTTTTTCATAAGGCATGATAAGACCTATTTCACCCTTGTAATCAGGATGAACAAATACTTGCGCAGGACCATCATTATGCGAGCGCACTTTCAGCAACCAACCATTTGCAATTAGCTGGTTACGAATTGCCACTCCGGATACATGGTGCTTATTAAATAGCTCATCCATCTCACCCGTTTGCATCAACTCAATGAAACGCAGTTGGATTGGACGATCTTTTATCCAGTTAAGAAACGCTGGCAGCTCGTGATGGTTCAGATCTTTCATCAACACCACATTAACTTTTACTTGCTCATAACCGACCTCGAACGCACGTTCGATACCATTCATGACTTCAGTAAACTTATTTTCACCTGTGATTTGATGAAACATACGCGGGTCAAGGCTATCTACACTCACGTTGATGTTTGTTAAACCGGCTTCACGCCAGTCTGCAACTTGCTTCGCCATTCTGTAGCCGTTGGTCGTCGTCGCCACCTTTTTGATGCCTGGCGTCGTTGCGACAGAATGAATGATGTCAGTGAAATCTTTGCGCAAGCTAGGCTCACCACCAGTGATGCGCACTTTTGACGTGCCACAATCAGCGAATGCTTTTACGACCCGTTTGATTTCAGGGAGAGATAAAAAAGACGAGTTTTTATTGCCCGAAGGCTTATAGCCATCAGGAAGGCAATAGGTACATTTGAAATTACATACGTCGGTCACAGACAGACGCAAGTAATAAAACTTACGATGAAATTTGTCTTCGAATTGTTGCGCCACGGAACACCTTTCCAAACACGGGAGGCATGGCCATTTCCAATCATGCCCTTGTGACAGTATGCCACTGGCTCAAAACGCTTATCCAAGGACTTAGCAATAGTGAGCTCGGAGTTATGGCAACCAGAGATATGAAATCTCTGATAGCTTTGCGGTGTAAAATACTTAATATTTGTAATGGAATCCAGACTTGAGTGATAAAAAACTCTCTAGAGACACAATTTACCGCTAAGTGAGTACCTTTAAGACACTCCTTAAGATAAATTGTAGCCGTTTTTTATTAGATTATTAGAAGAACATAATGAATATCTACACAGATAAAAAAGTGGTCGCTGTTGGCGGTGGTCATGGCTTAGGTCGAATGCTGGCCGCATTACGAGATTTTGGCAGCAATGCAACTGGGATTGTTGCCACGACTGACAATGGTGGTTCAACAGGAAGAATTCGTCACTGCCAAGGAGGAATCGCTTGGGGAGACACACGTAACTGTATTAATCAGCTCATTACAGAGCCTTCAATCAGTTCGATGATGTTTGAATATCGCTTCAAAGGCACTGGCGAACTTGATGGTCATAATCTTGGTAATTTGATGCTTACTGCACTCGATAACTTATCGGTCAGACCTTTAGATGCCATTAATCTGATTCGCAATATGTTAAAAGTCGACGTTAACATCCTTCCCATGTCCGAACACCCTTCCGATCTTTCCGCGTTATCCGTAGATGGGAAGTGGGTTACGGGAGAAACAAATGTCGACGAAATGAAAGCAGACTTGCGACGTTTGGATCTTTCACCAGAAGTGCCTGCTACCAAAGAAGCCATCACAGCTTTGGCGGAAGCGGACGCGATTATTCTTGGCCCTGGCAGTTTTTTAACTAGTATCATGCCTCCTTTATTGCTGCCTGAACTCGGCAAAGCGATTGCAGCAAACACAAAAGCAAAAGTCATTTTTGTTGCTAACCTGAGTCCAGAATACGGCCCAGCGGGACGAATGACGATGGATCAAAAATTAGAATGGTGTGAACGTGCCTGTCAAGGAAGAAAAATAGACGTGGTTCTAGCAGAGAAAACCGAGCAAGACGTCTTAAGTCAATGGAATGTAGTGACGGAGTCACTCGCCTCCTCTAACCGAGACTGGCGTCACGATAGAAACAAGCTCAAACTAGCGATTGAAAGTCAGCTACAACTTTCTATTTAAGAGCGCGTTACCTGGCTAGCGCCCTCTTTTAAGGTGTTTATTGATAATGAAAACCCTTCTGTAATCGAAGGGTTTTAGTTCAGGCATCCAGTAAGAACAGATGTTTACTAAGAAAAAATGGTTAATAGGAATAAATAGTTACTGTCGCCAAGAGCGATAAGCATCTCGAGTTTCGTGCAAAAGATCGAACATAGCCTCTAACTCCTCAGACTCCGCAGTCAACTCACCGGCTTTCGCTTTTTTGTCTATGGACATCGCCAGTTCACAAAGGCGATCTGCCCCAAAGCTCGCAGCACTACTTTTCAGCGCGTGGCTGATTTCTTTTGAGTAAGCTAATCGCTCTGCCCCCTGTAGTTGGGATAAGTTCTCGATATAGGTATCCATTTCTCCTAGGAAGATATCGAACAGTACAGGTACGTTGTCACTGCCAATTTCCATCGACAGTTCATCTATTTTTTGCTGATTTAATACATTTACACTCATACTTTTTGCCGCTCTTCCTTGCCGTTCCATGCCTGTAACTTGCGGTAAATCGTCGACGGACTGACATCAAGGTATCCCGCCGCTCGAGGAATATTGCCATCACATGCTTCAATCGCTTGCTCGATTGCCATTTTTTCCGTCATCCATAATGGCATAATCTCAGATGCGGTCATCGCTTTCGGCTCAATTAATTTAGCCACAGACGACGGACGGTCAAGCGGTTGATTCAACGGTGGCGGTAACATATCCAACGTAATCTCTTTACCGTTGTTTAGAACAACGATATTGCGTAGCACGTTTTGTAACTGACGAACGTTACCCGGCCACTCATAGCTGTTGAATCGCTCGATGACATCAGGCGCAAAACGTATGAAGCTTTTTCCTTCTTCGTGTGACATGTAACCTAACAGTGAGTATGCAATTTCAATAACATCTTCGCCTCGTTCGCGTAAAGGCGGTAAATGCAAAGGAATGACATACAAACGATAGTACAAATCTTCACGGAATCGACCTTCTTGTACCTCTTTCCAGGGATCACGGTTAGTGGCACAAACAAAGCGCACATCCACGCTCTTCATTTTTGAGGAACCCACTTTTTGGAATGTGCCCGTTTGAATAAATCGTAGCAACTTGGTTTGTAAATCCAAGTCCATCTCACAAAGCTCATCTAGAAAAAGTGTGCCGCCATCCGCTAACTCAGCTGCCCCTTGACGATCATTCGCAGCGCCAGTAAAGGCCCCTTTTACGTGACCAAACAGTTCACTCTCAATCAAATCTTTTGGAATTGCAGCACAGTTAATTGCAATAAAAGGTTTGTCACCACGTTTACTTGCTGCGTGAATAGCCTCGGCACATACCTCTTTACCAGTTCCACTTTCACCTGTGATAAAAATACTCGCTTTACTGCTCGCCGCTGAATCTATCGTACGGTAAACCTGCTGCATGGTTTGGCTACTGCCGATAAACCCCTGATAGCTCTGATTGCCTGGATTATCGGCTTCATTTTTTAGCTTGGTCGCTTTACGAATTGCATTGTTAACCGTGACACGTAAACGGTCTGCTTCACACGGTTTAATTAGAAAGTCTTGTGAGCCATGACGCATGGCCTCGACAGCGGTATCGATAGAACCGTGAGCGGTCATAAAAATTATAGGTACGTCGGGATGACTCTTTTTAACGGCATGTAAAACGTCCATCCCCGTCATATCTGGCAGACGGAGATCGAGTAAAATAAGATCTGGAATTCGATGATTTAGGCTCTCAATGGCATCCCTACCTGTGCCGACAATATTGATATCTATGCCAAGCGGTGTCAGGTATGAGCGGTACAGAGCCGCAACAGATGCGGTGTCCTCGACCATTAAAAGGTAACGAGACTTTGGGCCTTCGGGTTTTTGTTGCATAACCTAGCTATTATTTTGTTGTGTTTTAAACAATAATCGCATTACGCTTTGCATTTTGCAAATAACATTAGCTAAATTATGGGCAAAGGAAAAAATTCAAAAATAATATCAATTATTTAAAAAGTGGCACAAACCATGCTGTAACGATAGTGACCCCTCGGGTCACCTAGCCAACTGACGTTGTTAGTGAACGATATGTTCACAAAACAAGCCAATAGACCCGACTGCCTATTGGCTTCTTTTTTTACAAGCGACCTAAAATGCTTGGATAGTTAAATCGGTAAGTTTGTTCAACTATTTGCGATGAACTGCGCTCGTAGTTTTTCAATCTCATCACGCTTTTGTGCCGCTAACTCAAATTCTAAATCTTGCGCATGCTGATACATCGCTGCCTCCAGTCGACTGATTTCTTTTTCTAGCTGCTGAGGGGACAGTGCCTCGTAAGTTTGCGAAGGCTCCGCCACTTTCGATAATGGTACCTGTTTAGTGTTACGCTGGCGTTTAGACTTAGTGATATCGCCAAGTTCCATGATGTCTTTGATATTTCGTTTGAGCGCTTGTGGCGAAATACCCATTTCTTCGTTGTACGCTTCCTGCTTCTCGCGACGACGGTTAGTTTCATCCATCGCCTTTTTCATTGAGTTGGTGATTCGGTCAGCGTATAAAATCGCCTTACCTTCGATGTTTCGTGCAGCACGACCAATGGTCTGAATGAGTGAGCGTTCAGACCGCAAGAAGCCCTCTTTATCCGCATCCAAAATTGCAACTAACGAGACCTCTGGCATATCCAGGCCCTCTCTCAATAAGTTTATTCCCACCAGCACGTCAAATTCCCCAAGACGAAGGTCACGGATAATTTCCACACGCTCAACAGTATCAATGTCTGAGTGTAAATAACGTACCTTAACATCATGTTCGTGAAGGTATTCGGTGAGATCTTCAGCCATTCGTTTGGTCAGTGTTGTAACCAGAACTCGTTCATCTTTAGCAGCGCGAATACGGATCTCAGACAATAGGTCGTCGACTTGGGTCGCTACTGGGCGAACTTCCAACTCAGGGTCAAGCAAGCCTGTAGGACGAACGACTTGATCCGCTACATCACCCGCCGATTTTTCTAGTTCGTAATTTCCAGGCGTAGCAGAGACGAAAATCGTTTGTGGCGCTAGTGCTTCAAACTCCTCAAACTTCAGTGGACGATTATCCAAAGCTGAAGGTAACCGGAAACCAAACTCCACCAGCGTTTCTTTACGCGAACGGTCGCCTTTATACATGGCACCTATCTGCGGTACTGTCACGTGAGATTCATCGATGATCAACAAGCCATCATGAGGTAAGTAGTCAAACAGGGTTGGTGGCGGCTCACCTTCCGAGCGTCCACTGAGATAACGAGAATAGTTTTCGATACCGGAGCAAAAGCCCAACTCATTCATCATTTCGATATCGAATTGAGTGCGCTGGCTAATTCGCTGCTCTTCCAGTAGCTTGTTGTTATCTAGAAGCTGCTTTTTGCGCACTTCTAGTTCGACTTTAATATTTTCAATCGCTTCAAGAATGCGATCTCTTGGCGTCACATAGTGCGTCTTGGGATAGATGGTATAGCGCGGCAAGTCTCGTTGTTTGACCACGCCTGTCAATGGGTCGAACACACTGATGCAATCCACCTCATCGTCAAACATCTCAACGCGTACAGCGTCTTGGTCTGATTCAGCAGGGAATATATCAATCACCTCGCCACGGACACGGAACTGCCCTCGCTCAAAAGCAACATCATTGCGCGAGTATTGGAGCTCCGCTAGGCGACGAAGCATATCACGCTGATCAATCACATCTCCACGTCGCAAATGAAGCATCATTTGTAAGTAGGATTCCGGATCACCCAAACCATAGATAGCTGAAACCGAAGCAACGATAATAGCGTCTTTCCGTTCCAATAAAGCTTTAGTGGCAGACAGTCGCATTTGCTCAATGTGGGCGTTAACCGAAGCGTCCTTTTCAATGAAAGTATCTGTTGTGGGAACGTATGCTTCAGGTTGGTAGTAATCATAGTAAGAAACAAAATACTCAACCGCATTATTAGGAAAGAATGACTTCATCTCACCATATAACTGAGCAGCAAGCGTTTTGTTTGGCGCAAGTAATATTGCAGGTCGTTGGGCTTGAGCAATCACATTCGCTAGTGTGAAGGTTTTACCTGAGCCTGTGACCCCCAACAATGTTTGATGTGCTAGCCCAGCATCGAGCCCCTCAAGCAACTGATTGATCGCTCCTGGTTGATCGCCCGACGGCTGATAATCGGAGACCAATTCATAGACTTTACTCATACCCTTCCTCAATTTTACTGCGCTAAGGCTGTATATATACACCTTAGCTAATGAAATCTACGTCTATCGAGAATTTAACCATCATTGTTAATAAATTTTCTTGTTTGTCTAGAATGCTATAGCCATACAAAAGTGACTCTGATATAGTACTTCGCCCTAGTTGAAGAGCTACACACATTCTTTACATTATAGTTTCCACAACTTTTCCCCAAAAATTAGCTTAAAACTTTCTTATCCCCAAAAGATTGATTTTTATCCACTTTGAATACCTTTTGATTAACATCGATAAATCTCTGTTTTATTTGCTTATTTTACGCATAACTCTGACTAAAGATTCATTAAATAAAAACTTAGTTGCATATCAATTTTCTTTACCCAGATCTCATCAACATACTTATCCACAAATTTAGTGGATAACTAACCTCGAGCCTTTACTGGCAAGCCATACAGAAAAGTAAAGCCCTTAACTCAATATTTTTTTCTAAAAATGTATTTTTTTACTGTTGACAGTAGTTTGAGTGCTCGGTAAGATTCGTCCCGCTTTCAAGCAAAGCAATTCCTCCTTAGCTCAGTTGGTAGAGCGACGGACTGTTAATCCGCAGGTCGCTGGTTCGAGCCCAGCAGGAGGAGCCAGATTATAGAAAAGCCGTGTCGCAAGACACGGCTTTTTTTGTATCTTAATCGCCATGAAATCTAAGCCAATCTAGGCGTCATAAAATCACACCGAAATAAGTTCAAATTACAGAACTCATAACATTGTCATAGATAGTGTTCTCACAGTACCACACATTTAATTCTGTCTCTTTTCTAGCAAAAAACAATCATAACCAATTGAATCTATTATTAATGCAATTTAATCATTGAAAAAATGAAAAGCATTCATTTTACTCATACCAAATAAATCCATACGATTAAAAGGGTTAAGAATGGTTCCGTCCTACTCGTCGCCTCCATTCTAATTATCAATAACTTAGGGATTTACTTATGACTATTCCGACAACTGACATGCTAGATGCATGGGCTGGATTTACTGCTGGTGAATGGCAAAACTCTGTCAACACTCGTGACTTCATCCAAAAAAACTATACACCCTATGAGGGAGACGAGTCTTTCTTAGCCGAGGTTAGCAAATCCACTTCAGCATTATGGAACCAAGTGCTTGAAGGCATAAAACAAGAAAGCCGCACACACGCCCCTATTGATTTTGACACAGACTTGCCCTCAACAATCACTTCCCACGATGCAGGCTACATCAACAAAGATCTGGAAAAGATCGTTGGCTTACAAACTGATCAACCGCTAAAACGTGCAATCATCGCCAATGGCGGGATTCGCATGGTAAAAAACTCGTGCGAAGTTTATGGCCGCGAATTGGATCCAACGGTTGAAAAAATCTTCACTGAATACCGTAAAACTCACAACAAAGCGTGTTTCGACCTTTACACCAAAGAAATTCTAGCCTGTCGTAAATCCGGCATCATCACGGGCCTTCCTGATGCTTATGGCCGTGGTCGTATCATTGGTGACTATCGCCGTCTCGCCCTATACGGTATCGACTTCTTAAAAGCAGACAAAAAAGAACAATACAATTCAACACAAACGTTCTTAGAACAAGGCAACGATCTTGAGAAAACACTTCGTCTTCGCGAAGAAATAGCCGATCAAGTTCAAGCACTTGAAGACATTCGTCAAATGGGTCTGAAATACGGCATTGATATGTCGCTACCTGCAAAAACAGCACAAGAAGCGATCCAATTTACCTACTTTGGCTACCTAGCGGCGGTTAAATCGCAAAACGGCGCAGCAATGTCACTGGGCCGTACTTCGACTTTCCTAGACGTCTATCTAGAGCGCGATATCGCAAACGATTTGATTGATGAATCACAAGCGCAAGAAATGATTGACCACTTCATCATGAAGCTACGCATGGTTCGCTTCCTACGCACACCAGAATACGATTCATTGTTTTCTGGCGACCCAATCTGGGCAACTGAAGCCATGGCAGGTATGGGTGTTGATGGCCGTACACTAGTATCTAAAACGACATTCCGATACTTACATACGCTACATACTATGGGCCCTGCTCCTGAACCAAATATGACGATTCTTTGGTCAGAGCAATTGCCTGAAGCGTTCAAACAATATGCTGCAAAAGTGTCGATTGATACCTCTTCGGTTCAATACGAAAACGACGATCTAATGCGTCCTGATTTCGACAATGACGACTACGCGATTGCCTGTTGTGTGAGCCCGCAGGTTGTTGGTCAGCACATGCAATTCTTTGGTGCACGTGCCAACCTTGCAAAAGCACTGCTTTACACCATCAATGGTGGTATCGATGAAAAATCGAAAGCGCAAGTGGGTCCGGTAGTGGACAAAGTTCAAGATGAAATTCTCGACTTTGACGCTTTGATGCCTCGTTTCGACAATATGTTGGAGTGGCTAGCAACGCAATACGTCACAGCGTTGAACATCATCCATTATTCGCATGACCGTTACAGCTACGAAGCATCACTGATGGCATTGATGGATCGCGACGTGCACCGCACGATGGCGTGTGGTATTGCAGGTCTGTCTGTTGTTGCAGACTCTTTAGCAGCAATTAAATACGCAACCGTGAAACCCGTTCGTGATGAAGATGGCATCGCCGTTGATTTTAAAATCGAAGGTGATTATCCAAAATTTGGTAACAACGATGCCCGTGTTGATGACATCGCTTGTGATCTAGTTGAGCGCTTCATGAAGAAAATTCAGAAGATGCACACCTACCGCGAAGCAGTGCCAACTCAATCGATTTTAACAATCACATCTAACGTGGTTTACGGTAAAAAAACGGGTAATACACCAGATGGCCGTCGCGCAGGTATGCCTTTTGGACCGGGTGCAAACCCAATGCACGGTCGTGATGAAAAAGGGGCGGTTGCGTCTCTGGCATCGGTTTCTAAATTACCGTTCGCTTACGCTAAAGATGGTATTTCTTACACTTTCTCAATTGTGCCTAACGCATTGGGTAAAGATGACTTGAGTCAGAAGAAGAACCTAGCTGCGCTAATGGATGGTTACTTCCATCACGAAGCAAGCAACGAGGGCATTGCGATTGAAGGTGGTCAACACCTTAACGTCAACGTTCTAGACCGAGAGATGTTATTGGATGCGGTTGAACATCCAGAGAAATACCCTCAGTTGACGATTCGAGTGTCTGGTTATGCGGTACGTTTTAACTCTCTAACGACAGAGCAACAGCAAGACGTCATCACTCGTACCTTCACGAGTAAGATATAAACACAGTCCATCAAGCACTCAGAAAGTTTAAATAATTAGCTTGTAAATATACATTGCCCGCCTCTCTTTTCTACCTGGGAGAGGCGGGCTTTTTTTAAAATCACACATTAGATGAAAATTAATAGGTAGTATCCTCTCGCTAACAATACATTCAGCAAACGATTCAATTTCTTATTGATTCATCAAAATAGATCAAATAGACGACTATTTTTCCATCGTGTATGTAAAACCACATCGTTCACTGGTTGTTATTGGTGTCACAAAACACGATAATATCAAGATCGGATTTTAAGAACGTAATAACTATGACCGAATATGTTTTGTTGTTGGTCGGCACTGTGCTGGTGAACAACTTTGTACTGGTGAAGTTTTTGGGCCTATGTCCTTTCATGGGTGTGTCCAAAAAACTGGAAACAGCAATAGGTATGGGCTTAGCGACAACTTTTGTGCTAACACTCGCGTCAGTGTGTGCGTATTTAGTGGAAAGCTACATCCTTCGTCCACTAGGTATTGAGTACCTTCGAACCATGAGTTTTATTTTGGTGATAGCCGTTGTGGTGCAGTTCACCGAAATGGTTGTGCACAAAACCAGCCCGACGCTTTATCGCTTGCTTGGCATTTTCTTACCGCTGATCACAACAAACTGCGCAGTATTGGGCGTGGCACTTCTTAACATTAATGAAAACCATAACTTTATTGAATCGATCATCTACGGCTTCGGCGCCGCTGTTGGTTTCTCATTGGTGTTGATACTTTTTGCATCCATGCGAGAGCGCATAGCCGCCGCCGACGTTCCTGTACCTTTTAAAGGTGCATCAATAGCAATGATTACAGCAGGTTTAATGTCACTCGCCTTTATGGGCTTTACAGGTTTGGTGAAGTAAGCGATGAGTACGATTTTAATTGCGATTATCGCGTTAGCGGTTCTGGCTGCGATTTTCGGCGCGATACTTGGTTTTGCTTCTATTCGCTTTAAAGTTGAAGCGGACCCTATTGTGGATCAAATCGACGCCATTTTACCGCAAACTCAATGCGGTCAATGTGGCTACCCTGGTTGCCGCCCTTATGCTGAAGCAATTGCAAATGGCGACCACATAAACAAATGTCCCCCTGGTGGTCAGGCAACAATCGAAAAGCTCGCCGACTTAATGGGTGTTGAGCCAGAAGAATCTGCGCACGATCTCGACAGCAAAATTCCAACCGTTGCGTTTATTCATGAAGACATGTGTATTGGCTGCACTAAGTGTATTCAGGCGTGTCCGGTGGATGCAATTGTAGGCGGAACAAAGGCGGTCCATACCGTAATCAAAGATGAATGTACGGGCTGTGACTTGTGTGTTGCCCCATGTCCGACTGATTGTATTGAAATGATTCCTGTGGCAACGACCACAGAAAGCTGGAAGTGGCAACTTCACTCCATTCCGGTACTTAACATTACGGATGCTGCCGACAATGCAGCGAACGTGAAAGATTCAATTAAGTAAGGTTTCACATGTTGTCTTTGATTGAACAAATTCGTACAGGCGCGCTTTGGGATTTCCCAGGTGGTGTGCATCCGGCAGAAAATAAAAAGCAGTCCAACAAAACTGAACTCGCTCATGCGGCTATCCCGTCAGAAATTGTATTGCCGCTAAAACAGCACATTGGTAAAGCGGGTAACCTACTGGTTGCCGAAGGTGACTACGTATTAAAAGGTCAGCCATTAACGCAATCGGAGACCGGCTTTACGGTTCCAGTGCATGCTCCAACATCAGGTACGCTCACCGCGATTGAGCCACGAACTGTCGCGCACCCTTCTGGGTTAAGTGAGTTGTGCGCAGTCATCACGCCTGATGGGAAAGATGCATGGTGTGAAAGAAACCCCGTCGCAGATTACCAACAAGAAACCCCTGACGCACTGATTGATATTATTCGTCTCGCTGGTATTTCTGGTATGGGTGGCGCAGGCTTCCCTACTGCAAAAAAAATCCAATCAGGTTTTGCTCGTACCGAGATTCTTATCGTTAATGCAGCAGAGTGCGAGCCATACATCACGTCTGATGACAAGCTCATGCAAGAACATGCCGAAGAGCTTATTCAAGGTATCGAAATTGTCGAACATATCCTGACACCAAAGCTCACGATTATTGGCATTGAAGACAACAAGCCAGAAGCAATCAAAGCGCTAGAAGCTGCGGCTATAAACAAAGATATCGTTATTCGCGTTATCCCGACTAAATACCCTTCTGGCGGTGAAAAACAGCTGATCAAAATTTTAACCAATAAAGAAGTACCAAGTGGCGCGATTCCAGCCGATATTGGTATTTTGGTTCAGAATGTTGGTTCTCTTTACGCTATAAAACGCGCAGTCATCGACGGTGAACCGATGATAAAGCGCATCGTGACTCTCACTGGTAAAACCTTCAAACAACCACGCAACGTTTGGGCATTGTTAGGGACACCAGTACAAGCACTGTTGGATGAGTTTGGCTATAAAGCAGATAAGAAGTTACAGCGTTTAATTATGGGTGGGCCAATGATGGGCTTTACCCTTCCTCACTCCCAAGTGCCGATTACCAAGACAGCAAACTGTATCCTTGCTCCGACTCGTCGTGAGATCTCTCCGCACCAGTATGAGATGGAATGTATTCGCTGTAGCCAATGTGCAGAAGCGTGCCCTGCTTCGCTGCTGCCTCAACAACTGCAATGGCATGCAAAAGCTGAAGAGTATGACAAACTCGAAGAATTAAACTTAAAGGATTGTATCGAGTGCGGCGCTTGTGCGTTTGTATGTCCAAGTGAAATTCCGCTCGTACAGTACTACCGCCAAGCGAAAGCAGAAATTAGAACTAGAACACAAGAAGCGGAAGCTGCAGAGCGAGCAAAACTGCGTTTTGAAGAGAAAAAAGCGCGTATGGAACGCGAAAAAGCAGAACGTGAAAATCGCTTCAAGAAAGCTGCCGATCAGCGCCGTAAAGAGATGAAGTCTTCTGGCGGCGATGATGCGATAGCAGCAGCGATCGCACGAGTGAAAGCTCAAAAGACAGAAACCACAGAAAAAACAGAGCCAGCAGTAAAACCAGCCGTAGCGGCAGCCATTGCCAAAGCGAAGGCGAAACAAGCGGCAGCAGCTAAAGCAGGCTCTAGTGAACCTGATAACTCAGAAATGGCAAAACTGCGCGAAGAGCGCAAACGTCTTGCTCGCGAACGGAAAGCGCAAAAAGAACAAGGCGAAACGCCAGACAATAACGCTGATGATAAAAAGTCGGCAGTTGCGGCCGCCATCGCCCGAGCTAAAGCGAAAAAAGCACAACAAGAAGATTCAACTGAATCTGTAGAATCGGAAACGTCTGCACAGCAAGACAGCGATCCGAAGAAAGCCGCGGTTGCTGCTGCCATTGCACGTGCCAAAGCACGTAAAGCGAAGCAAGCAGACTCAACTGAAGCGGAAGAAGCTGACGCACCTGCTGAGCAAACCGACGATCCGAAAAAAGCCGCCGTGGCTGCTGCGATTGCACGTGCCAAAGCACGTAAAGCGAAGCAAGAAACGCAAACTGAGCCTGTTGAAGACGCAACTTCTGAAGAACCAGAAGTGGATCCGAAAAAAGCCGCGGTTGCCGCAGCAATTGCGCGCGCGAAGGCTCGTAAAGCGAAGCAAGCAGACTCAGCTGAAGCGGAAGAAGCTGAAGCACCTGCCGAGCAAACCGAAGATCCGAAAAAAGCCGCCGTGGCAGCTGCCATTGCACGTGCCAAAGCACGTAAAGCGAAGCAAGAAACGCAAACTGAGCCTGTTGAAGACGCAACTTCTGAAGAACC
>NZ_JAWPOJ010000007.1:135563-199244 GCF_033344235.1 Vibrio sp. Vb1554
AGAAGTGGATCCGAAGAAAGCCGCGGTTGCCGCAGCAATTGCGCGCGCGAAGGCACGCAAAGCGCAACAAGAAGCTAATAAAAATAATACTGAGGAGAACGAGTAGTGTCGTTTTTTATTGCCAGTTCACCGCATACCCACAGTCGTCGTAATACGCCAGACTTAATGAAATGGGTGGCACTTTGTGCACTTCCAGGTTTAGTAGCTCAAACCTACTTCTTTGGCTGGGGTACGCTGATTCAGCTGATTTTTGCCATTGCAGTCGCTGTATCCCTTGAAGCCTTAGTCATGATCTGTCGTAAACGCTCACCAATGAGAGCGCTACGTGATAACAGTGCAATAGTTACCGCTTGGTTGTTAGCCGTTGCTATACCACCATGGTCTCCGTGGTGGATTATGGTGATCGGGCTTATTTTTGCGATAGTAATCGCTAAACACCTCTATGGTGGCCTTGGACAAAACTTATTCAACCCTGCAATGGTCGCTTATGTGGTCTTGTTGATCTCTTTCCCAGTACAAATGACGAGTTGGAGTGCACCGACATCACTCATACCTGATCATGTAAATTTTGCAGATACACTCTCTTTAATTTTTACGGGCTATGATTACGACGGCTTATCACTTCAGCAAGTTCGCTCAGGTGTTGACGGTGTGACAATGGCGACACCACTTGATGCATTTAAGACTGGCATTCTTACAGGTGCCACTCCAAGCGAAGTAATGTCGCAGCCGATATTTGATGGCTTAGGTGGTATTGGTTGGCAATGGGTAAACCTTGCTTACCTTCTTGGCGGCATAGTCATGATCAAAAAGCGTATCATCCAATGGTATATTCCAGCAGGTTTCCTTGCGAGTCTGACTCTGTTTAGCCTAGTGTTCACGTTGCTGACGCCAGGGGAAACTGCGTCGCCAATTTTACACTTGTTATCTGGTGCAACCATGCTTGGCGCATTCTTTATTGCAACCGATCCCGTTTCGGCGTCTACCACCGTCAAAGGACGTTTAATCTTCGGTGCGCTTATTGGTGCTTTGGTTTTTATCATTCGCAGTTGGGGCGGTTTCCCAGATGGTGTTGCATTTGCAGTGTTGCTTGCAAATATGTGTGTGCCACTGATCGATTACTACACCAAACCTAGAACTTACGGTCACTGAGGTAAACATGTTAACCGCTATTAGAAAAAATGGTCTGACACTCGCGATATTTGCATGTGCAACAACCGGATTAGTCGCCCTTACTCAGTACCTAACAAAAGACCAAATCAAGGTACAAGAGCAAAAACAATTACTTTCTGTTTTGAATCAAGTCATTCCAGAAAACATGCATGACAACGCACTCACGCAAGCTTGTACAATGGTCACGTCTCCAGATCTGGGGACATTACGTGCGATGCCAGCCTACCTCGCCACGAAGAATGGTGAACCAACAGCAATCGCAATAGAATCTATCGCGCCAGATGGCTACAATGGTGAGATAAAAGTGATTACTGGGATTGATAATCAGGGCAATATTTTGGGGACACGCGTCCTAAACCACCAAGAAACCCCTGGTCTGGGCGATAAAATCGATCTTCGTGTCACCGACTGGATCCTGAGCTTTACAGGAAAACAAGTCACGGAAAACAATTGGAATTCGTGGAAAGTTCGTAAAGATGGCGGCGATTTCGATCAATTTACTGGTGCAACGATCACGCCAAGAGCCGTCGTAAAAGTGGTGCGAAATACCGTTAACTACGTAAACCAATCTCGTGAAGACATTCTTAACCAGCCGTTAGGCTGTGAAGGAGAGCAGTAATGAATGAGAATAAATTACTGATGAAAAACGGTATGTGGAGTAACAACCCCGCTCTCGTACAACTGCTGGGCTTATGTCCACTGCTAGCGGTTTCTTCCACGATAACCAATGCATTAGGTCTTGGTATTGCAACCTTACTCGTGCTAGTTGGATCCAACGTAACAGTTTCTCTTATTCGTAACTATGTGCCAAAAGAGATCCGTATACCTGTATTCGTTATGATCATTGCCTCACTCGTTACCTGCGTTCAGTTGTTAATGAATGCCTATGCGTACGGTTTGTACCTGTCTCTAGGTATCTTTATTCCTCTGATTGTAACGAACTGCATTATTATTGGCCGAGCAGAAGCTTACGCGTCAAAAAATGATGTTGCACCCGCTGCGCTAGATGGTTTGTGGATGGGCCTTGGTATGACGAGCGTCTTGGTTGTTTTAGGTGCCATGCGCGAATTGATTGGTAATGGCACACTATTCGACGGAGCAGACCTTCTCCTAGGAGACTGGGCTTCAGCTCTACGGATTCAAGTTTTCCAATTTGACAATAGCTTCCTGTTAGCGCTTCTCCCACCTGGTGCATTTATCGGTGTTGGGCTGTTGATAGCGCTCAAAAATGTCATAGATAATTCAATTCAGGCACGTCAACCAAAAGAAGAAAAACCAACCATAGAACGTGCTCGCGTCACTAACGCATAACAAGATAAGGCTCTGTCATAGGAGCCTTTTTCATAAACCGCAGAGACGGTATTGGAAGTCAGCAATGAACAAAATAAAAAGAATCGAGATTCTTGAGCGATTACGAGAAAACAATCCGAATCCTCAAACTGAGCTTAACTGGAGCTCCCCTTTTGAGCTGCTAATCGCTGTATTACTATCAGCTCAAGCAACCGATGTAAGCGTCAATAAAGCCACCGACAAGCTTTTCCCTGTAGCGAATACACCTCAAAGCATTCTTGATTTGGGAGTCGATGGCTTAAAAGAATACATAAAGACCATCGGTTTGTTTAACTCAAAGGCAGAAAACACAATCAAGACTTGTAAGATCTTGTTGGAAAAACACAATGGTGAAGTTCCTGAAGATCGTGCCGCGTTAGAAGCGCTACCAGGCGTAGGTCGCAAGACCGCAAACGTCGTGCTCAACACCGCTTTTGGTTGGCCAACTATTGCCGTCGATACGCACATTTATCGCGTGTCGAATCGCACTAAATTTGCGATGGGAAAAACGGTTGATGATGTCGAGCAGAAGCTATTAAAAGTTGTGCCAAAAGAGTTCAAACTCGATGTGCACCACTGGCTCATTCTTCATGGTCGTTATACGTGCGTAGCAAGAAAGCCTCGCTGCGGTAGCTGTATTATCGAAGATTTGTGCGAATACTCTCCACCAAAAAAAAAGTAAAGCATCCGACGTAATATGCATGACAGATTCCTTATGGAATCTGTTTTTTTATCTTTACAAAACTCTAAAGACCTACAATAGTGTATTTATGTGTAAGTAATGTTGGGTTATGTAATGAATGTTTCGAAAAATTATATTAAGGTTAAAATATATAAGGACATAAATGGTGCTTCGTTTCCCGTCGTGGTTAGGAACGACTGCTTGCCATGCTGCTTGTACCTGAATGCTTACCTAAACGGCAATCATAACTCTCCACTTTCCAAGAAGAGAGCACGTACTTCTAAACGGTCGCCATCATTCTACACCAGAAATAAATATGCCTATGAGTTGAAGTTTCTATATTGCTTCTTCATGGAGAACGGTATTGACCTTGTTGAGCGTGTGGCATGTGGCTCGTTTTTATCGATTGAGGAAATTGATGACTACATTCGTGCGTGTAAATTCTATGTGGATAAAGAAGATGATAACAAAGACAGCACGGTAGTGAGCCTTACCGATAAACGGATCAGGGATGCGATACATGCAACATCCAGTAGTCAGCCAGAAGTGAAAGCGCATACGTTTAATCAACGCCTCAATCGCCTGAAAGCCTACGTTGAATTCCTCTATGTTTGTCATCACTACGATAGAGCTGACACTGAACAGCAAATAAGTACGGATGCTCAATTTAATAAATTTAAACTCTACATAAGCTCGGTGATATCTAACTCTAGAAAAGACAATACGGTTGTTAAAGATCCCTTTGAAGCTGTGATTCCAGCGGATAAGTTCTTTGATTTATTAGAAATTATTCAAGAACGTTCTCCAAATAATCCATTCAAGTTGAGCAAGCTCCGAAATCAGATCATCGCCCAAATTTTGATTGATACTGGCGTTCGTGTGGGTGCAGTATTGAAATTGAAGGTGAGTGATTTGGTGGATAACTGGGATAACCCTAGATTCCGACTAACCCGAACACCTAATGATCCAACGGACACAAGACGGCTTCCCGCCGCGAACAAAACAAAAGCCCTCTCTGTTTCCATCTCTCGTGACTTAATGAAGCTCATTAAGCTCTACATTGAAACCGTACGCAACAGTACCCCAAACGCTCATGAACATGATTTTGTCTTCATCTCGGAAAAAGGGGAAACCATCGGAAAACCAATGTCCTACAACGCCATTCACAAGGTGATTAAGGCCTTTGGGGACGCGATTGGGATAGCACTGCACCCCCATTTACTTCGTCATAAATGGAATGAAGTCTTTGAAGATAAAGCCAAAGAAAAAGGATTTTCAGCAGATAAAATCGAAGATCTTCGTAAATATGCGATGGGTTGGGTGGAAGATTCAAAAATGGCCTCCGTCTACAACGAGTTCCAATTAGCCGTCACAGTGGCAGAAATCTCATCTAAGAACCAGAGCCAGTCCGTGCCCAACCTGAGAGGTGACCAATGACCCCCCTTGAATTAAAGAACTTAAAAAATAGTTATGAAGGAACAAGCACCTTTCAGTCCAAAACGAAGGGCTATGAGTTTGACCTCTTTTCCGATGAGTGGGTGATCGGTTACAAGAAAACCCTTTATCTTGAATGGATGAACACGTTTGACAGTGACGTTTTTCTCGATCTTCGGCTGGCGATTGCCCATGCAGCCAAACATTATGCTTTCGGCACTCTACAAGGTCATAGCAGCATCTTAAAAAAACTTTGCCAGTATTTAGAGCCAGCGACGTTTGAAGCGTGGTGGCTAACGCTCACGGACTACAAAAAGAATGTAAGCGATGCGCTATACGCATTCTGTCAGAAAAGCCCTGAGTACCGTAGTCATATCTTGACTCCGCTCTATGACCTTGTTATGCAGGAAGACTTAGTGAAAAACAATAGTTTTAAGGGTATCCTTGATGAAACCACAGGTGCATACAGTGAAATCGAGCGTGATAACCTTCTAGAAGCACTGCGGATCGAAACGCTCCATGCGCTCGATAATGAATTTACCGCCACACAGTACTTTACTCGTCTGAGAAATGTGCTGGCTTGTCAGTTGATGGTTGCTATCGTAAGAAGACCCACACAATTAGTTCAACTCAAATGGTGTGACCTTTTACGGGTAGGTCAGGCGTTTACCTCACACAAGGAACGCAATCGTGATTGGCAACCTCTAACACAGCATCACTTTTCTGATGTTGAGCAATTGCACCTGCGAACTTTTAGAGGAAAAAACGGGGAATTTAGAAGCAATGCCGAATCACGCTCACATCGACTCGATCCAAACCTGTCTGAATTGCTGCTTCAATATTACCAAGCGTATGAAACTTATCTATGTACCAGCTTGAGCCAGTGCAACATTACGCTTTCCGAGAGTGACACTAAAGCACTGATGCAGCAACTGCCCCTGTTTCCAGACCAAAGCTTATTTTCAGCAAGGTTTGAGACGAAAGAGAGCCTCTTTTGCTCCGTGAGCGACACATCAGAAGCCTTTCATCTCACTTCTGAAGCTCTTAGAAGCAGCATTGCTTACCTCTTCAATGAAAAGCTCGACATTAAAAGTGACCGCATCGCCCATCAGCCGCTTGCCTTTAAAAATAATCGCTGGCGTCATACCCAGTTAACCCTTGCGGCTTGGATGGGATTAAGCCCTGCACAAGTTGCTGTCATTACAGGTGTCACCGTGCAGGCTATCGAACCTTATTTGGATTTAAAAGCGCCTGAGCGGGTTAAAATTGACCAAGCATTTGCGGGGAACAGTATCATACAGCGCTTTGATAGCGCATCTGTGAAAGAGTTACAGCAACACCCCGACTTTGCGGTTAAAAGTCCTTTTGATGAGGAAATGGGACACAAACTTAACCCCGCCAATTGTGAGAGTTGTCAGTCAAAAGGTGCCGCGCCAATGGGGTGTTACCCGTGCGAAAATTTTCGACCGCTAGAAACCGCCAACCATCAACCGTATTTGGATAAGGCGGAGCGTAAACTGGCGATTAACAGTCAATCAGGGCACCCCGCCACGGTGAAACGGCTGCAAACCATCATCATTTATATCCGAGTGACGATAGCGCTGTGTGAAGAGCGAAAAAGCCTGAAACTAGGAACGCAGAAATGAGAACGATAAATCGCTACATTGAAAACCAGCATGCTTACGTTGCCAAAAAGAAGGCGCAGCCATTGCTGGGCTTCACCAATGCTCAAGGGGAGCAGGCATCATGGGATGATATTGCAGTTCGATTCTCCGACAGTGACGGTAAAACCCTTAACATACTCTTTTGTAATTTAAATAAAAACGCGCCAAACATAGGCACACGCTTCACCGAAGAAGATCGCTTAGCGTCTGACACACACGATTTATTGTTTGCCTATACGCTTGACGTATTAAAGGAAAACGTAAGCATACGCTACAAGAGATTGAAAATCACAACGGCAAGGTACTTCCTTTGCCGCTTGAATGAGAATGTCACCTCTGCCTCAATTGATAAAATTCAACACGCCATCGACTCGCTGAAATACCCTGGCACCCTAGCGGCTTTCATCAACTGGCTGCACCGTCATAAAATGCTACCCAAAAGCTGCCAGCCCTACATAAATAGCACCAATGAAACAATTCGAAATAAAAGCGGTGATGATGCACTGGCGGCGGAGAAAGGCAAACTGCCTTCGGAAAAAGCGCTATTGGCACTCGGCGCTGTCTTTCATGATGTCATCCCGCCCTATCAAGGTGATGACAAAAATAACATTAAGGCATGGCAACCGCTTATCGCTTCAACACAAATTCAGCGAGACAGCTTTAGCTGCACTATGGCAGCACTTGGTATGGCATCGCCCAACCGCGTGGGCGCAGAGCAAGTGCTTCTGACAATACAACGCATACAGCGCCATACGCAAGTTGTCGATGGACAAGAACAAACGGTGCATTATCTCAACTGGCGAGGCTCAAAGGGATACAAGGACAATCAAAATCACATCAATGCCGAAATGGCTGAGAGTGTCGACCGAGCCTTGCACTACACCATCCTAGCGACGGAGCCTGCTAGAGCGCTGGCCCGGTTCTATCGACAGCCAAATCGCCCACTGAAAAAAGTACTGGGTGACTTTACGCCGAGCGATGAGAACATCGCCCTGCTCAAGCCTGATTTGAGCAAACCAACCAATCTGTTACACCTTGGTTTGCTGCTTGGTTTTTTCGACGGCAGTGACAAATGTGTGCGAGTTACCCCTGACACCAAAGGGGCAATCGACAGAACCTATAAACCGCATCACCCAAAGTTCATCAAACCCATCGCCCTGCTTGAGCCGTTCGATACACTGGTGTTTAAGCCTCACTGCCCTTACGCTCAGGCTCTGACAGGATGTGATTTCATGGCTCAATCACAAAACCAAAATTATACCGCAGGTCAACAAGCGCTGACCGTGGCAACCTTTCAAAATCACACCATCGAGATAAATCAAGCTCAACTCAACGGCTACAATAAGCAACAAACGAAGTCTGTCGATGTAGAGCACGCCTTGTTTATGTATACAAAAAAGCAGATGGGCTGCAGAGTAACACACCCGTTTCTTTTGGTGCCGATAAGCTCGCTCAGTAGCTTCTTTGCTGATGATTTAATTAAACGCAAAAAAAATAGGCTAACTCTTTTTGAGCGTCATGGGTTTGCTTCCGACTTTGCACTCAAGCCGCACCAACTGCGTCATTGGCAAAATGATTATCTTGAGAAAAAAGGTCTACCTCATCACCTCATCACCCTGCTATCAGGTAGAAAGAGCACAGAGCAAACCCTGACTTATATCCATACCACGGACGCCGAGAATGCCTCGGTGATTGGGGACATCTCTTACTCCAATGAGCTAGAAAGCGACGTTAAAAAGAAGGTCAGTCTTCGTATTAGAGCAATGAACCAATACAATGAGGCGATCGATAATGAAACACCAACTTTTGCCCATGAAACAGGATTTTGCACTCAGAACCTCGCCCTCTCACCGTGTGCTTACATGTCGGAGTTTGAAACACAATGTGCACTGTGCTCATCGTCTTGCCATATCGCTCACGATGATGAGGCTATTGCACTACTTATGAAAGATTTAAAGGTACAGACGCATAACTTGGAAAGGGTTCAGGAAGCCATCAACTTTGTCACCAGTGAAAGCATGCAGATGTGGTACAAAACTCATTATCGCAACACCTGCATGTTAAAGCACCTCATTGAAGTGCTGTCCGATGACACCATCGAAAAAGGCAGCATGGTGCGTTTACTCGCTCGTTCAAACAGCATAAGAATCAGCAATTTAGAGACAAAAACCGTGAAAGAGCACAAATTGGTGCTACCTGATGCCGATCAAGCCCTTCAAGCTGCGCTTGAGGCAAAAAACGCTAAAAACCAAGATGAAGCCACGAATAATTTCTTAGGCTTTCTGGGTTCACTTTAGGGAGGCGACATGGCACTTAAATCACTCGAAACTGAACAACAAATTTCTATACAAGCCCTCATTCGAAGTTGGGATGGTAAATTAACGTGGGACTTGTTAGTCACAAAAATTGAATCCAGCCTAGGTATTACCACCACTAGACAAACGCTCGACAAGTACGCCAATATCAAGCACGAATACAAGAAACAAAAGCAAGTGTTAAGAGGGAAACCTGTTCCGTCTGACAATAAGGAACTGCTCTCTTACTTACAGAAAGATGTGGAATTAGCGGAGAAGGTGATCCAACTCGAAGCGCAGCTTGCGGTAGCACACTCAGAGATTGGCAAACTTCAAGCTTTCATTCAAAAGTTATCCAGCATTGGCAAAGCCAACCCAAGTGTCATGGATGTGTTTCAAAAGACCTTACGAGACGTTGAAAGCAGCACTAAGTAAACATCACAAAGAGGGATAAAAAGCATGGCAAATGGTCGGCAGAAAGCGCAGGAAAATCTTAAGGCATTTAAGATCTGGGAAGCCACACAGACGGACGATGACTTAAAACAAATCGTTTTTAGAGGTCAGCTTAACCGAATAGAAGTGGCACAGGGGATCGGTTGTGGAAAATCGGCGTTATACCAAAATCCCGACCTCAAAAAAGCACTCGAAGCATTAGAAGATGAACTGCGCGGTAAGGGAGTCCTGCCACCGTTGACCGATGCTGCCAAAAATAATGCAGATAAACCCAAAGCCTACGATAATACAGCGAATCGTAAGCTGCTCGATTCAAAGCGGGTATCTTCATTGGAAGCTGAGAACATTGAATTGAAAGCTAAAGTTAGCGAGTTAGAACAACGACTAGAGCGCTTTGGTGAGCTATCGGAAACTCTATCTGAGATGGGGTTAACGCCACGATGAATACAGCAATACATGAAGATCAGATGCGCGTGACCAGCATCCCCTATAGTGCTAAGAGATGTGTGATATTTAGTGGTGTACCGCTGGCAAAAGACTCCTACAAAACCAATAGTGGTAAGTACTACGTCACCATCAAAGTCGATCCTGATAGCATCCCTGTACCTCCCGCACTCGGACAGCATTGGTCAGTTAGGGGTTTTCGCTCAATAAAAGATGTTAAAACAGGTGATTACGTTATGCAGCAGCACACATATGAGTCACCTAATTATGTTGAATGCACCTTACCTGAAACGGGGGAACAACTGATAAGTTTTATCGCCAGAGAAAGTGGCTTCAAAGGCATTGGCGAAGGCAAAGCTAGAGCGCTCTGGCAGCTCTTAGGTAAAGATTTCCATACTACATTGAAAATGATACGCCTGAATCCAGAGAGCGCTTGACATCGATTTTGAGTGCAGAATCTATCGATGCGCTATTTCAGGGATATGCCAAATACAAAAATTTAGCACATTGTAACTGGATGAGTGAGCACCACATCCCCGCCAGTGTGCAGCAACGGCTGCTCAAACATCATGGAGAAACCTCCATCGATATTATCAAGAGTAACCCTTACACCCTCATTGGCTTTGGTCTTTCATTCGGTGCCGTTGAAGACATTATTAAGGCAACGGATTTTAAGAGCAATTTGACACAGGCTGATCCAAGGAGGCTGAGCGCTGCTCTGGAAATGGCGATTCGAAAGGAAATTGAAAAAGGTCACACCTACACCACTCATGCGAATGTGCGCCCGTATCTCAACAAGCTGCTGAAAGACAAAACACTGGTCACTCAGGCGTTCCAATCAGGTCATGATAAAGCCCAGTACATTTTAAATCCCGACACAGGAGCCTACCATCCAACGGCGCAACTTCTAATGGAGAGTGTTGTTGCAAAGCGGCTCAAAACACTGGTTAAGTGCAATAACCTGTATGACGAAAATGCCAATGCCGCCTACTGCTCTGCTGTTTCAGAACTTCCTTATGAATTAACCTCAAAGCAAATTGAAGCCGTAACAACGTGTCTAGACAATTCGGTAAGCTGTATTACAGGCGGTGCAGGAACAGGTAAGACAACGGTACTTAGAACGGCTATCAGGGCTTACCATCAAATGGGTTTTGAAATTCACGCCGTCGCGCTCAGTGGTCGTGCTGCAATGAGGCTTCATGAGTCCATCGGTTTTGTTACCTCAACCATTGCCAGATTGCTGCGTGAAAACCCTATTGAACCCAGTGTAGATAAACCAAATCACCTACTGGTGATTGATGAGGCAAGCATGATTGATTTACCTACCATGTATCGCCTTGTCAATCACATTCACCCCTCAGTACGATTGATATTCACTGGCGATCCTGATCAACTCCCACCGATTGGCTGCGGCAAAGTGCTAGCAGATATCGTTGAAGCAAAAACGGTCGCCAACACCATGCTAGATATCGTCAAGAGACAAGAAGGTGCAACGGGTATTCCTGAATACTCCAAGCTCATCAATCAAGGTGTGATACCTGACCAATTAAGCATGGGTTCTATATACTTTCACGAAACCAGTAAAGAAGACATAGCCAAAGTCTGTTGCGAGCTTTACCAGCAGTACCCTGAAAATAGTCGTGTAATGGCTCCAACTAAAGCACTTGTTAAGGACATCAATCAGCTAATACAAGAAGCCGTCAACCCGAACAAAGATGCTCTGGAATTCCAAATCAATGGAGATAAATTCTTTTTGCCACTTCGCTTGAATGATGCGGTTCTATTCACACAAAATCATTATGAGATAGGCGTCCAAAATGGCTCTCTTGGTACACTTATCAGCGTAAAATCCACTGGCGAAAGCTATGGTGAAGTGGAACTTGATACTGGTAAGAAGGTCGAGGTGACGCAATCTGTCCTAGATTGCATGGAGCTGGGCTATGCAATCACCTTGCACAAAGCTCAAGGTTCACAATTCCCGCGTATCATCATTGCCCTGCAAAAAGGCAGGATACTTGATAGAGCTTGGCTCTATACGGCAATTACGAGGGCAGAAAGTGAAATTCATATTGTTGGCAGTAGCGATGATATGAGGCGTTTCACCGAAACACCTAGTCACTCTCATAAGCGAAACAGTTACCTGAAAGAGCTGATGAGGTAGTTACTTCAAACTCATCTATACCCGTGCAGCCTGAATTAATACGAAACACTGTATACCACGATAGAGAGCTATTCCTGCCAACAAAATAGCTCTTTCTAGCAGTCTTGCAAACAGAGACCGTATGATATCAACTCTATGATATTTATGGGGACTATAGCGTCCAGAGGTATCGACATTGTTATTGATATGACACTATGAATATAAAAATGAGAACGTATTTATCTATAAGTCTAATGACAAGCTCCTTTTAGATACGCTACATGTTATAAATAGCGTTACTTAGATATCTTCTATTAATAATCGTATGCACTAATGTAATTCATGGTATTTTTTCTTTATTAAACAATAATTTGAAATTAATCCATCGTCTAATATACTCATACTTTCTACTAATCGTAATGGTGTGGCTTTCTCATAAACCATACCGGATACATTCAGAAAATAAATCTGATTTGTTAGAGCGGTAATATTTAAAGTTATTATTTGATTTAACAGGAGTTAGCATGAAATACATAAAATTTTCAAATCAACCTATTCTAGAGTCAGTAGTCAGCGAAGAAGCACTTAGGAAGATTCCATCGCTGCTGAAGGAGCGTCATGGTAGGCAAATGCAAAATGTTTGGAAATTTGGGATTATCACTGGTCTCCGTCTCAATGATATGTTGGGTATCAAGTTAGAGGATATTTCAGGCGATAAACTATTTGTAAAATCGAGCAAAAAAAGAACAACACAAAGACATGAAATATTTTTACCACCTGAAGCGAAAGAGATTATTAACTCGATAAAAAAGGAACACCCAGATTCAGAGTACTTATTTCAGTCGTATCCTCGTTGGTACAAAGCTAATAAATCCTTAATAAAACAGTCAGTAGACTTCGCTTTCAAGGATGTAGGCAAGATATTAAATGTACCACTTACTACTCATATGATGCGTCAGATACACATTATTAATTCTCTCAAAACATATACTTCTTCTGAGCTTGCAGAAGCGTTGAGTAGCTCTTATTACGTCAGTAAGTATTCCTATTTAAGATAGGAGCAACACCTGACTCTTCTTCATAAATCAGAAAACAAGGCTGAACGCTATAGCTCCAAAAAGGTAGAGATTACGGTCTGCACCAGTAAGTTAGGCTAAATTTTCCATTTTTTCTTTGTAAAGTCTGATTCAGTTAGTTTGAGTACGTACTCAACCTGAATAAATTGGGGCTGAAGAAAGTTAGATTCAACTCGAAAAATAGAGGCGATCTCTTTATCGAGTCCGCAGCCTTACAGACTAAACCTTTGAGTATTGACCACCATTGACCATGCGTGGTCAATGGTGGTCAACAGCGCTGACAAACTTGTTATTGTGTAGCTGATATTGCAAAAGTTGGGAAGTTGTCCTCACTCATTCAAATACAACTCCGCCATTCCATCCAAACGGCTTTTCACTTCTTTCCAGTTAGGCATTACGCTGGTTAGCAACCGCCAGAACCTGTCACTATGGTTGTGCTCAGCGATGTGGCAAAGCTCATGCAATATCACGTAATCAATACACTCTTTAGGTGCTTTGATTAGGTGTGGGTTGAGCATCAAAGTGCCCTTAGCAGAGCAGCTTCCCCATTGTTTGCTCATGGGTAAAACTCGAAAGCTAGGTATTCCGTCAACCCATGTAGCTTGAGGCAGTAGCTCAGACAAACGTTCATGGAAAATGCGTTCAGCGCGAACCTTGTACCAGTTGCGCACTAAAGCTTTAACCATGGCTGTCTTGTCGTTGTTAAACCGAGTCAAGGTAACAAGTAGCTTGCCGCGAGTCATTTTTACAGTTGGCAAAGCTTCAGCGTCCTCTACGATTTTAAGGACATAGCGCCGACCAAGGTAAAACTGCATCTCACCGCTGATATAGTGCTTTGGCTGCACGTACTCCAAATGACTACGAAACTCTTTCAGTGCGTCATAAATCCATTTAGCACGCCTCATAACAGCTTCATGAATATCGCTACGCTCGGCATCTTCTGGCGCAGAAATGATGACATCACAGTTAGGATGAACCTTGATGGTAATTTTCCTTTTCTTACCTTCAGGGTGAGCCTTTCGCACAACTTCGTAAGTGACAGCTTCATCCCCATAGACAAAGCTGTATTCCTCTTTGTTGTGCTCAGTAGATACAACTGCCGTCATTAGTGATGACCTGCAACGCCAAGGCGAGTAATTTGGATAACGTCAGCGATGATGAGCTTGGCTGTATCCATGCCAATGGCTTTAAATAAAACAGGCAACAACTTACGGCGAATTTGGTTCTCAATTTCTTGTGGGTTAATTGAGAACTCCGCAACCGAAGCCGTTACTACCTCATCAATTTGCATCGCATAGTTGAAGCGATCTTCTTCACTGAGGCTCGTTACATCTGACAAGTGTTTTAAGAACAGCCCAAAGTACGCCTGAACATGTCGCTTAACCTTAGGGTCGAGTTCAGCGAAGCGGTCGGTGGGTATACCATCGATATTGCGTTCCTTTACTTGCTCTTCAAAGTCGGCAAATAGAAGGTACTGTTTTACAGGCGCATCGAACATATCTTTAGCTTGCTGAATCGCTTGTTTAAGTAGCTTTGAAAAGTATTCTTGAGCATATGGGTCGTCTGCCAAGTCCTGTTCAATCATTTTAGTGACACGACCAGTGATAGCATCCTTCTTGTTGCGTGCTTCATCGTCCGTCAACTCTTCTGGCTTAACGTTCTTACCCATATTGCCGACAAGGTACGCGCCTTTTGACTCTTGAATTTCGACACCACCAATGTGCTTATCCAGCATGGTGCGAATATTCTCTGCATACTCATCGTAGTCGACAGTCTCTTCTGCATCTTCACGTACTTGCTTACGCAGTTCAGACATGGATTTCAGCGTCTTTTTGTAGAGTTCGCGCCTGTCGTCAAAGCTCTTATCTTCGAAATAAGTTGCAGACTGCAAAGCCACTTTCAGGCAGTTTGAGAATGCGGTGAGAGCTGAATAAAAGTCTTCACGTTTCTTTTGGTTAGTATCAGTTAGCTGACCATCAATGGTATCAATCTTAGGTGCAAGTGCTTGGCGTAGCGCCTGACCGTCTTGCCTATTTTGTACGCCTTCAAAAATCGCCCACAGATCACTGTAGAAACCCGGAAGCTTCTTGTACTCGGTATCCATGCGGCTGTAGAGACCTTTCAGATCATCGATATCAAAACCACCTTTGATGCGTTCCTCTAGTTCCTGATAACTCGCAATAGATGCATCTAACTCTTTCAAGATGCCTCGATAATCAATCAGATAGCCAAACTGCTTCTTTTGATGCAGGCGGTTTACTCGGGCAATGGCTTGAATCAAGTTATGCTGCTTAAGTGGTTTATCGATATAAAGCACGGTGTTTTTCGGCTCATCAAACCCAGTGAGTAGCTTGTCCACTACTATCATGATGTCTGGGCCATCGTCTTTACCAAACTCATCGATAATGTGCTGGGTGTAAGCTTTCTCGTCTTGGTTGCCTACATTTTCCTTCCACCAATTTTGTACGATGTCTTTGCTCTCACCATCTATCGTATCATGCCCCTCACGGGTATCCGGTGGCGACATGGCAACCACAGAGGTTACCTTGCCAATTTGATCTAACAGCTTCTTATACTGAATAGCTGAAGCTTTCGAGTCACACGCAAGTTGCCCTTTCAGACCTTGGTTCTTAAAGTTTTGGAAGTGATCAGAGATATCATGCGCAATAAGCTCTATGCGTCCTTCTGTCTGATAAATTTGACCTTTCTGAGAAAATTTTCTTTTCAAATCGGTACGCTGTTTTTCTGAGAGCTTATCGGTAATGCGGTCAAACCATGCATCAATTGCTTTGTCATTGGTACTGAGATCTGGAATACGCTCTTCATATAACAGTGGAGTAACAGTTTTATCTTCCACTGCTTGCTGCATCGTGTAAGAGTGAATGATCTTACCGAACTTATTCTCGGTCTTATCATCTTGCAACAGTGGTGTACCCGTAAAACCAACATAAGCTGCTTTAGGTAAAGCTTGTTGCATGCGAATGTTATTCTCACCGTTTTGGCTACGATGACCTTCATCAACCAGAACGATAATGTCTGGGCTATCGTTATAACACTCAGGCAACTCAATCGCTGTGCCGAATTTGTTGATAATAGAGAATATAATCCGCTCGTTTCCTTTACCTATTTGCTCGGCTAGGCGTCGGCCTGTGGTTGCCTTTGCTGATTCACGATCTTTTTCAGATAGTGCCCCTCCAGAGGCAAATGTTTTAGAGAGCTGATCTTCCAAATCGACACGGTCGGTTACGACCACAACACGGCACTTAGCTAGCTCTTTTATCCAAATCAGAGCCTTAGATAAGAACACCATGGTAAAAGATTTGCCAGAGCCAGTAGTGTGCCAAATCACGCCGCCGTTGCGAGCACCTTTTTCATCAAAAGAAGTTACCCGTTCAATCAAGGCTTTAATACCAAAAACTTGCTGATAACGAGCAACAATTTTACCAACTTTCTTATCAAACAAAGTAAATAGCTGAGTCATTTCGAGTAAACGGTCGTGGCGCAATAACGACACCAATAGACGGTCTTGATCGGTGACTACAAGCTTACCGCCTGCGATAAGCGAAAGGTATTCATCTTGAACCTTAGCAGGACGGTGATTAAAGATAAGATCCAATTCATCTTGAGTAAGTGGAATATTCTTCAAGCGCTCAAAGGTCGCTTCAGTGATCTCTTCTTCTTTCCACTTAGCCCAGAATTTTTCAGGGGTGCCACATGTTCCGTATAAGCCATCGTGCCCATTCACTGACAGTAATAATTGGCTATAAGCGAAAAGATGTGGGATCTCATCCACTTTTTGGTTGCGAATGTTTTGAGAAATACCTTCAGCTAACGTTGGCTTACCCTCATGAGATGAGTCTGGGCGCTTGGCTTCTATGACTACCCAAGGCAAGCCATTCACAAAGCAGACGATATCAGGAATACGATTTGCGGTGCCATGAGCGTTTTCTACGATCAGTTCTTCA
Source organism: Vibrio sp. Vb1554 (assembly GCF_033344235.1). Taxonomy (NCBI): domain Bacteria; kingdom Pseudomonadati; phylum Pseudomonadota; class Gammaproteobacteria; order Vibrionales; family Vibrionaceae; genus Vibrio; species Vibrio sp. Vb1554. The sequence goes on from NZ_JAWPOJ010000007.1 coordinate 152,218, forward strand.
GTATAGTGAAATTGATTATTATCTGGAGTTTGCCAATCAATCACATTGATGGTTGGATTGGCTTTTTTGCCATCAATAAACTCTGTAACACCGATGCCATAAGTTAAAGCATCATAAATTTTTTCGTTGGCGGCTTTTAACCCTTCATTCATGGCTGGGTTAGCCAGCTCGTGAATGATTTTATCGATAGCAGCTTCCGATAACGTATGCTCTTTCCCCATAAACGAGTAAGTTTTATGACGAAGTACGCTACGCAGGATATCCGGTAGGATGACCGTTGAAAGGCTACCACGTTTGACTAGGCATTCACTCGGAGGAATGAACTTGTATCCAAGATTGGTAAGTAACGTAAGGGCTGGGATTTTTGCACTTTGTTCTTCGCGAAAATTAGGTAAATTAGAGTTCATATTTTCAGCACCTTTAGTGAAGAGACATTACTCTTAATGCTTCTTTGCAAATCGATACATAGCCCTCATGTGGTCTGAAGTAACTTCCTCTAAAGTATTCTCCGGCAACATGCTCCCATGACGTTTTATTTTCTTCTTCAGGAGTAAAGAGATCTGAGTTTTTACAATTATTTGAGCATATCAGATAGCACAAAAGTTCCATCTCGTCTGGGTGAGTCCGCTCATTGATTACGGATAATTCTGTTTTACCTAAAATACTTCCAACATCTTTTGCATCAAATGTTTGAGATAGAATGGAATTGCCTAACGTCGGTCTTATTGAATAGATTGCAATGGCGAGAACAGTAAGAACTTTGTAGCCGAATACTGCTCGATTACCCAGATACCCTTGCTGAGAGAGTATTGCATATACCTCTAGGTGACGCACAAGGGTTTCAACTTCCCTTAACGATAAGTTATTGATTTTTATTATTTGTTCTATGACTCGAACTGAACCGCACTCGTGTAAGTTTAATATATTGAGTACATCGCTGGTTCTAACTAAATTTTTGTAATGGCTCAATGACACAGCGGTTTCTTGGTGTGTGTTAAGCCCTTGTGTTTGAGGTAAGCTGAAGGAGTACTTGAGAAATTTATCCAAGTACCTTTGCGCATCAACAGCCTTGCCATAACAGTGATTGATAGAAGACCTAAGCTGTTGAGTATTGGTTACTAATACAAACTGTACACCTTCAACGTTGAATGTATGCTTGATGATCTCCAACATGTTAACTGCGAAGTCTGGTCTACAGCGATCTAGTTCATCGACAAACAGTATAATAGGTTTTTCCTGAGCTATCTCTTGCAGTGTCTCTTGAAGCGCTTTTAGGCTTTCAGATGCCTTTACGTGATCTTTCAGTACCGACTCTACCGATGCATCAATGGCCTTATTGGCTGCTTGCTGAATTTCTTTGTCGAAGTCGTCAACTACATCGGCGGCATCTTGGCGAAGTAGATGCGCTACGCCAGCTTTTGCTAGAGTCTTCAAACCGTATCTTGCCGCAGGTATGGCTTTCTGAATAAAGCTTTCTTGAGCTTCTTCTGAAGGTAGAATATTAATAACTTCTGCTAGTACAGTTAAGAGAGGCTCATCAGCATGATCCGCTTGGAAGGCATCTACATATATTAAGTGATGTGTCTCATCTTCAGCCATAAGGTTAATTAACTTATGGCAGAACTCCGTTTTCCCCGTTCCCCAACTACCATCAATCACCATAGGTGAGATATCTATGTCTGCTCTTAGTAGTTGAATGGCTTTCTCTGCAATTTGTTTACGTTGAAATTCATCTCGCTCATTAAATGTGATGTTCATAAAGCCTAGCCTTTGTTTTTAGTTTTAATTCATCGTTTGTTCACTGGCTGATTCAAGCGTTCGCCCTTGATAATCATGCAAGGTGACACCTTTATCTGTTTTCCAATCTACCCAGCCATTAGAAGTGGCGAGCAACAGGAACATGGATGCACCGCTTGGTGTTCTGAATAGGTAGTCGCGTTGAAAGACAAAACGTTGACCATCAGTTATCACGATACCTTTGGCGAGTAATGCATCACGCTTATCGTAAAAGCGTTGATCGGTTTTTCTTTTTGTCGTCATCGGTGCGGACGAGCCTTTCAAGACAACCATTCCTTCACTGGTATAGATGCCTTTCGCATCAACACCTGCGCGATTACATGTAAAGGTCTGTTCGGCCTTTGTCATTGCTGGTTCTGTAAGCGGTTCGAAAATCGGGTAACCTAATGTAGCCAAAAGCAGGCTACCAATATCATGGATTTCGTCGCAATCTGCTTTGAGAGGTATAGGAGTATGAGGTTTTTGCCCACCATTTCCATTGAGTAGGTCATAACGCTGGCAGGATTTTGCTTTTTCAATTGAAAGAGATTCCAGATACAGCACATGGGTCTGAGTCAAATTATTGGTAAGAGAAATCAAAACTAAGGCTCGTTCCCAATCTTTTTTCTCATCTTTATGATGCTGCATTAACCGAGACCCTACATCACCAGATTGACCGATATAACATTCTTCCTTGTTGTCACCAGAAACAAGAAAGTACAAACCAACTTGCTTTGATTCTGGCATTTTAACAAACTCGGCCATTTCACTTCGCGGCACTTCAATCAAACGAATGATTGAAGTGGTTTGTTCGGCAATGCGAATACCAGAAGGGTCACCACTTGGTAGAAAAATCTGGATGGTGCGAGGTCTCTTATTCATTATGCGACTTCCATTTCTTCAATTTTCACGCGACGCTTACCCGTCAACAACTGCTGCATCAGCGCCTTTTTCTCTTGCTTGAAGTGAGCAAGCTTGGCTTCTAGTACTTCTATTTCTTTATCGGCAGCAGTAAGGACGGAAGCGATTTTTTGTTGTTCGTCGAATTTTGGAACCATGATAGATAAAGCCATAAAATCAGAAGGCTTAACATTTAGAAGACCATGAGCACGCCCCCCCTCGGCTGCAACTTTTGTTAGTCCACGATTGAGCAACCCAGACTCGAAGTACTGCTCCATAAAGCAGCTTGAAGCCAACTTTTCATTTTTAAGTTCAAAGCAAATGTACAAGCTTGTTACTACGGCATCTTCATATCGGTTAAGTCGCTTAATCGCACCCATAGGATACCCATTAGAGTAACTCTTGTTGTATGCGAACTGCCCCTTCCGTAAGATGAAATAGTTGTCTAAAGTTTCAGAGGCAACTGACTTCTTGAAGAACTCTTCTTGGCGAATCAAACCATGCTGGGCAGAAATGGTCACAACATTGGTACTTTGCCCCTTATTCTTCTCAGTAACACGGTCAAAGAAATGGCTTAGCTTAACCTCTTCCCACTCCCCCTCAAACGCCTTACCCGTTTCAGAATTAACCAAACGCTTTCTACCCGTCAAAAGCTGCTGCATTAAAGCTTTTTTCTGCTGCTTGCTGGTATCAATTAGCTTTTCTGTGGTGGCAATCGCTTTATCCCATGTTGATAGGATTTGGGCGATCTTGCGTTGCTCTTCGTATGGAGGAGTTAAAATCTCTAAAGGCTTTAGAACTTGAAGGTTGATGTTTTTCTGGGCGTTTTGAGTCGCCTTTCCATCTAACTCATCTTTACAAGTTTCTAAAAAAGAGTTGAGCCAAAAGCAATCTACATCTTGCTTTGGCTGTATTCCCACCAGACTATCGGGACACGCCACTTCAAATGAGGTGATTGCCGTATCTCCGATATTAGCTGCAATGGTGATTAGTATTGAATTTTTAGGAAATAGACGGCTTACTTTTAAACCACCTTCATTCAGGGTTTGGCTAAATGAAGAAAGATAAGTTTTAGCTGATGCAATATCACCAGTTTGAACGAAAGGTATCTTGCCACCATAATATTTCGGATCATTACGGGGACGTGCTGAAAACTTCCCTCGTTCTACAGCAGCAAGATCTTCTAGTGTTTTAATTGACCAACCGTTAGGCACCATAACCCAACTCCTCTAGGTAACCAGCCATTTCAGCTTCTAAATCAGCCAGCTCATTCTGCAATGCTAAACGTTCAGTTCGTACCGCAACTAAATCAATCTCTTCTTCTTCCTCAAACGTGTCAACGTAACGAGGAATATTGAGGTTGTAGTCGTTCTCAACAATCTCTTCGAGCGTTGCTAGGTATGAGTATTTGTCGGTGGTTTCACGAGCTTTATAGGTATCAACAATCTTTTGAATGTTCTCAGGAGTTAGCTGGTTCTGGTTTTTACCTGATTTGAACTCACGAGAGGCATCAATAAATAGTACCTTGTTATCGTTTTTCTGCTTTTTGAAGATCAGGATGGCCGCTGGGATGCCTGTACCAAAGAACAGTTTCTCAGGTAAACCAATCACGGCATCTAGCAAGTTTTCTTCAATCAGTTGTTTACGAATTTTACCTTCTGAAGATGCTCGGAATAGCACTCCGTGAGGTACAACGACGCCCATACGACCAGTCTGTGGTTTTAACGTCTCAATCATGTGCGAGATAAACGCATAGTCACCTTTGGTTTTTGGAGGAAGACCGCGTCGGAAACGACCAAAGTGGTCATTGCTCGCAATGTCGTACCCCCATTTATCTAAGGAAAATGGAGGGTTGGCGGTGACCACATCAAAGTGCAGTAATCCACCTTCTTGATCTTGTAGCTTAGGGTTACGAATTGTGTCTCCCCACTCGATGCGGTGGTTATCTTCACCATGCAGGAACATGTTCATCTTCGCCAACGACCAAGTTGAACCAATGGCTTCTTGACCAAATAAAGCGTATTGCTTAGAACCGCCAAAGTTCTTTTGAACTTGCTTACCACACTTCATCAATAGTGAGCCAGAACCACATGCAGGGTCACAAATGGTGTCACCTTGTTGTGGTTCAAGGATGATAGAGAGTAAATCAGACACTTCTGGTGGGGTATAGAACTCGCCAGCCGATTTGCCACTACTTGCAGCGAAGTGTTTGATTAGATACTCGTAGGCATTACCTATCACATCTAATGAGCCAACACGGCTTGGGCGAAGGTTTAACGTCTCTTTACCAAAATCTTCCAGTAAGTGGCGAAGAATTTCGTTCTTTTGTTTTTCATCACCAAGTTTGTCGGTGTTAAAGCTGATGTCTTGAAATACATTCTTTAGCTTGGTGCCGTTTGCTTCTTCGATAGCGTGCAGAGCTTGGTCAATACGTGATCCGTTACCTGCTTCATGGCGAGCTTCATACAAATCCCAAAAAGTTGCGCCAGTTGGGACTTTAAAAGACTGGCTCTCCATCATTGCAGCGATCAGCTCTGGTTCATCTCCGTATTCAACCGTTAGTTCGGCTACTTTATCTCTATGTACATCGGAAATGTACTTTAAGAACAACATGGTTAGGATAAAGTCTTTGTAAATCGACGGATCAACGGTGCCTCGGAAAGTATCACAGGCAGCCCAGACGGCTTTGTTTATTGCATCTTGACTAATATTAGTATGGGGCATTTACTACTTGCTCTTGAATAATGGTGAATATCAAATCGAAACCAACATTAGCTAATGTTTACAATCAAAGATTCAGTGACTTAGCAAAAAAGGAGTTTCATTGTTATTTATGTTTGTTGCTGTAATTCTATCACTAAAGAAGAGGAAAAATACGTAACGAACACGTATTTTTCCTTGGCAATATTCGTACTTTAGGTGGCGGTGTTGTGGTTGGATAAACGCATGGTTCAAAGGTAGAGGAAAGAATGGGAAGCAGAGGTGAGCGGACATGCTCACCCCTTACTTTTATCAAGCGCTCTTGAGCTGAACATTACCTTGTTTTTGAATGTTTTTTGGCGTCCTTCCTTTAGGTAAGCAAGGAATAGTAAAGGCCTCATTAATATTACCAGCAGCAGGAAGTTGGATTTTGTTTCCATCCGCATCTTTTTTGTATCGTGCAACCCTTCGCACGCTAATTTTGTTTCCTGTAACAGCAATACCAATATTCATGTTCCACCCCTTGAAAATTGAAGATAATTTGCACAACAGTGAGTACGAGGTGGACTCATGAACAAGTGACTGAAGATAGTTCCGTACCTGATACTCGATGTCATCCTCCGACTCTAAACCCAATGATGAAATGATACGAGTAAGATAAGTTTCTGGTGTCATAGGCAAAGTATCATTAAGTGAAGTTTCTTTGAGTTTTTGCGTAATCAGGTAGTGTGCAAATGCGTAAATTGCCTCAGAGACTTGGCTCTCCAGTCGATGGCGCTTTACTACAGTTGCAACAAAATGCACCGATAACGCTAGCTCTTCATTTTCTTCCACATATGCCAGAATCTCAGCGGGTTGAAATGAGGTTCCTTGAGTTCCCCTAAACGCATAAGGGTTAGAAGTTTTCTCAAATGCCTTCGCTAACATCGCTACTCGTGACAGTACGTTCGCATTGACCTTAACCCCCGCCATTTCTAAAACCTGAGATCTAGATCTCAGGTTGCCTACATCGATATGCGCGAAGGACAGATCGTCAGTGACTCCATAGGTTACGGGCGCAATAAATCCAGCCCCTGATTCATAGGATGCTTCTAGACGATGATGTCCGTTCAAAATTTCTCCCTCATCAGAGAAAATGAGTGGTTCACCAGTCAGGCACCATTGGCCTTTCGCCATAGCCTCCGCGTATTTCCTGATCTTTGCCTTGCTCAATTTTCTATTTTTATTGTTGTCATTTATGGCTCCGCGCCGAGAAAACTTCAACATGTCTCTGGCTAACTGGGGTGTGATGTAAATGACCGTGTGTTTTAGACTCGTTTCTACTTGTTTTACCCCGGAGTAGTAGCGTGCGTTGGACTTAAAAATATCTTTTAGTTGTTCGGACGATAGAACAGAGCTGGAATTAGCTAAAAGTTTTTTAGAACTTGCTAAATAACTAGAGCTTTCTTTGTCATCATATCTATCTACCAACGAGTCAACTATCGATGTTTCTAATTCCTGATCTGATATTTCATCAATTTTTGCTTTGCTATCTACCATTTGCGACCTCTCTGTATTACTTGTGGCAATATAATGACTAGGCATTCACCTACCTTAGATAATTACCATTATTGATCCGACATGCATGTCGGATCAAATTTTAATTTTGTTTTAGACTGCGCTTTTCAGATAACTGGATGAAAAAACTTGATACTTTCGGATAAAAAAATCAGTGGGATATTGCTCTCTTCGGAAGGACGAACGCAAAAAACACTAATTGCAACTATGCCTGTGTTTGAAGTCGCCGCTTTTTTTTCGGTAGGAAACTTATTGCCCGAATTAAAATGGGCAGCCGATGCCGCTGTTAATGCTAAAAACGCTGACAAGGTTCTAGAAATTCAAGCTGAGCTAGAGAGTATCCTGTTTGATAAATCGGTATGCATGCCGTTGTCACTAACATTCGCGGTTATCGGAAAGCCACACCTTCATCATGCAGCTCGTTCTCTGCCCACACTGAGTTACAACCCCTTGGATACTCATATTGTGGGGAACGTTTTAGTGCTGGTAGCAATCTGTAAGATTCTGGGCTTAAAAACGTTTTTGTTTAGCTCAAGGCTAAGTGTTAAAGAGGCTAATCAGAAGAGCGAGCTTAGGCAGCGCCTAGCTATGGAAAACGTGGAGATACGAGTTGTATTTGATGACGAGAAGGGCTTGGAAGCCAGTCATGCTATCGACCTGTTTAAAAAAAGCAGCATTTTTGACTCATCCTTGAACCTGCCTCATCTGAGTGAAGGAAGAAACTTACTACCGAATGATGACTTCCCACTAAAAGATTATATAAATCAGCTAATAAAAGAAGCGAATATTGAACGTTATGGTGGTGTTAACTTTAATTCTAAGCATGTGAAAGTATCAGAGAGCTGCATCACCACACAGTATATATTGTTCAAATTAATTGTTGGTGCCGTGGCTGGGGTAGGAACACAAGAGTACAGTAAGATGTCGAAAGACGTTACTTTATCGAGTGGCGATAGTCTTTCATCTATATTGTCAGAAGGTTATGTAAGTAATATTGCCACCTTCTTAGCAGCTTGGCTTGAACCATTGAAGGAAGCGTTTGTGCATAATCGCTCTGGTTACCATTTATCTCCTCAAGTTTGGCAAGCAATAGGCCTCACAATCCATCACTTAGTGAACAATGGCGCGTCACTAACCGAATTAAGTACCGCAGGTAAAGAGCTAGGCCAGCTAGACTACAGCAAGAACGCTTCACACTGGAAAAGGTGCTCGGTAATGGAGTTGGATGCTAAAGGCAGTATTTACAAAAATGCGGCGAATTCGACTCGACAGTTTCGGATAGGGCTATCCGAGTATTTTCTCTCATTGCTAGCAGTGTAAGAGCTGACCAATCACATGTGGGATGTGTGTAGTTTTACAGCTTTAAAATAAGAGCCTGTTATATAAGAGCTTCCGATTAGTATTATCCCATATTTGATAGTGATCTCATGGGCAGGCATCTTTGTTCTATCTATGTTCACCTTCAAGCAGTCCTTGCACGAAATCAACCAATCGCTAGATAACGCTAGTTCTGACGATTTGATGGATAGAGTTAGCTCACACCCTTTTTCACCAAGGCTGGCATTTACTACATGAAACAAGTTCATTCTGTCTTCAGAGTTTAGCTTATCAATATACCGAACAAATTCCTCCACTTTAGGCTCCTTCTTAAAATTCAGTAAGTATGGATTGCGTTCACTACCTAACTCAATCATATCGTTGGTTTGTCATTTCTATATAGATGCTAACAAGTAGAGCGGCTCAATGACACATCTCGTTTCTGGTCATGGTCAACTTTGGAGTGCTTCAACTTTCATCGAATGGGAGAAGCTCTCGACACAAGCATCCCACAATTTCCTTTTCAGTACTCATTAGCTAATTTAGTTGTTTGGCACTATCTTTTTGTAAAGGATTTCTGGCATGATTCATGGTAATTTGAAGCCATAATTAGCTCATCATTACAAAACAACTATTTTTTGTAATGATTTATAAGTGAACCATTCACCCTCAAAACCCGCCAATGCTGGGCATTCACTCACTCACACACTTATCAAGAGCTTTTTTTGGTGGATATAAGAGTCGTATAAAGAGAAAGTATACCCAGATAGCTAATGCTATTTGTAAATCAAAGCTAGGAGCAAAAAATGTCAAACGGTCGAATTCTCCACACTATGCTTCGCGTAGGTGATCTAGACAAATCCATCAAGTTTTACACTGAAGTTATGGGCATGCAGCTGCTTCGTACTAACGAAAATAAAGAGTACGAATACACGCTAGCGTTTCTTGGTTATGGTGACGAATCCCAAGGTGCAGTGATCGAACTGACTTACAACTGGGGTAAAACTGAGTATGACCTAGGTACTGCTTTTGGTCATATCGCCATTGGTGTTGATGATATCTACACAACTTGCGACGCTATCAAAGCGGCGGGCGGTAATGTGACGCGTGAGCCAGGTCCAGTAAAAGGCGGAAGCACGCACATTGCATTCGTAAAAGACCCAGATGGTTATATGATTGAGCTTATTCAAAACAAGCAAGCTTCATCAGGTCTTGAAGGCTAAGCGGCACTTCTAATAATCACTTGTACTGCAAGTTGAACTCCGATTACAGGCAGGTCTGCGATCTGCCTGTCCTTTTATAAACAAAACCCTTTACTTGATAATAGTTATCGTTTAGATTTATCCGCAACTTCGATATGCGGGATTACGATAATGATCAGTGAATGGGAAAAACACACACTTCTAGCCGATACGGCACTTCAACTAGATGACCCTGTTCGCAGCATTCTTCATTACCAGCAAGCCCTAAGCCTGAGTGAAGATATCAGCGAATGTGTGGAAATTGAGGCGGACGAGCGATTATTAATTTCTGTGATTTCTTGTCATAACTTAGCTCAGTTCTGGCGTTGGGCTGGAGATACTGACTATGAACTCAAATACCTTCAACTGGCCTCTGAGAAAGTCTTAACACTTATCCCACAATGCCCAAATAAAGAGTGTGCAAGCTTTATCGACTCGATAGGATGCTGTACTAAGGCGTTGATAGACTTTATGAAGCGTCACCCTAATCCGGCTATTGCCAAACAGGTTGAAAAAATAGATACCGCAACCAATTGCGAAGTCATTGCCAAATTCCGCTTAAACTAACATTCAAATTATACAGTAGGAATCACCGAAAGGTGCTTGGCAAAATACCACTAAAATATTATTAACAACGTCAGTAAATCAAAAACGCCGAAGCTTTCAGCTTCGGCGTTTTTATAAGCATCACACTTGGGTTCGCCCTAGAGATATCACGACTCGGCGGTTTTTGTCTTTTCCTATTGGCGAACCGTTATCTGCAATAGGACGACGCTTGCCGTACCCTTGCACTTGAATTCGATCTTCCGGTAGCCCTAGAGACTGAAAGTAATCACGAAGTGACTCTGCACGTCGCTCTGATAAACTTTGACTCGCACTTTTACCATCGGTTGAATCTGTGTACGTCGCCACCAGCACGAGATCGATATCTTGATTATGTCGGATATAATCTGCAATTTGTGATAAACGCTTTTTAGAAGCCTTGGTTAACTGATCACCTTGTCTTTCGTAGTGCAAAATCGTAAAAGCAATGTCCTCGAAACTGTATTTCAATAAGTTGGAAATACAGTCGCTAAACGCGTTGTACTTGTTTTGAAATAGTACTGATGACAATGCGACTTCAATTCTCTGATCTCGGCTCTGCCAATCTTGGTAGCTAAAAGTCGGATAACGGCCTTTTTCCAGCTCAGACAAAATGCCCCATGCTGTTTGCCCTCCGACATAACCATCAAACTGTTTAAAAAACTTTAGGTTTGTAATTCGATCGGCGTGTTCACCTGGTCGCCAAGGTGGCGGCATAGAAATGAGACTGACGTTACGTGTTTCTCCCATCGGGCGACGCATTTTTAACTCAAAGTCTAAATTGATTTTTTTATTCGCACGAGATGAAAATACCGCATCTCCAAAGCTTGGAATGGGGTGTACAAGCTGACATTCTAATGGTGTATTGACCACCATTTCCCATTGAGATTGCTGTGGAGTCGCAGCATAACGTTTGCCCATCAAAGCGAAGCTGCTTGTGCTAAACAACGAAAATACAACACCACTGGTAATCAGCCATTTCTTCATCTAATACTGTCTCTTAAACGGCAGTCTGTTGCCGTCAATTTGCATCAATAAAACCACTTCAACCGGCATGCAAAAATCTCGCCAATATAGGATTACCTGTCACACTGCCATTAATGTGAGCCACCGTGTTACAATCACCTTAACCGCCACTTAGCGTTTTACTTCCTCATGTTTTATCGGTTTACATGATGCAAAGTATGGCGAATAAACGTCTACATAATATGCAATACAAACTTATTGATTGGATGCAAAATAGAATTCCGGTTTTCTCTTAAATTGCGGTTTTTCTCATCGGTATAATCTGCAATAATGCAGCCTTCGTCACACAAAAATAAGCCAACATGACACTAGAAAATGAAGCTCTAACCTTGAAAAAACGCTTTCGTGGTTATTTCCCTGTGGTAGTAGACGTTGAGACCGCTGGTTTCAATGCTCAAACTGATGCACTTTTAGAAATCTGTGCCGTTACGTTGAAAATGGACGAACATGGCGTGTTGCATCCGGCCTCCACCATTCATTTTCATGTGGAACCATTTGAAGGCGCTAACTTAGAAAAAGAAGCGCTTGAATTCAATGGTATTCGTGACCCTTTCAGCCCTCTTCGTGGTGCTGTTTCTGAGCAAGAGGCGCTAAAGGAAATTTATAAGCTTATTCGCAAAGAACAAAAAGCCGCAGATTGCTCACGTGCAATTATGGTTGCTCATAACGCAGCATTCGACTTGGGTTTTGTAAATGCAGCAAATGAACGCTGTAAACTAAAAAGAGTCCCTTTTCATCCCTTTGCTACTTTTGATACGGCTACATTAAGTGGCCTTGCTTATGGCCAAACAGTTCTCGCTAAAGCATGCAAAACAGCCGGGATGGAATTTGATAACCGTGAAGCACACTCTGCGCTTTACGATACACAAAAAACAGCAGAATTATTCTGCGGTATTGTCAACAAATGGAAGGCCCTCGGCGGTTGGCCGCTTGTCGACGAAGAATAATAAGTAAACACAACATATTAGGAAAAGTATGAATCCTGTCGTTATATCAGTGTGCGTCATGCTCGTGTTAGCATTGATGCGCGTAAACGTGGTGGTTGCCCTCACGTTTAGTGCCATCGTAGGCGGCCTAGTCGCAGGCATGAGCCTTGGGGATACGGTTGCCGCATTTGAAAGTGGTCTAGGTGGCGGTGCAACTATTGCGCTAAGCTACGCCATGTTAGGTACTTTCGCTGTTGCCATCTCGAAATCAGGCATCACGGATCTACTGGCCAAAAGTGTTATCAAGCGCTTAAATGGTAAAGAAAACTCGGCGTCAACTACCGGGTTAAAGTACGCGGTGTTAGTCGCGCTCGTTCTTGTCACTATGTCATCTCAGAACGTAATTCCGGTCCATATCGCCTTTATTCCAATTTTGATTCCACCTCTTTTGGGCGTATTCGCGAAACTTAAACTCGACCGACGTTTGGTCGCGTGTGTTCTTACCTTCGGTTTGATCACACCTTACATGATCTTGCCTGTTGGTTTCGGCGGTATTTTCTTAAACAACATTCTGTTAAAGAACCTACATGACAACGGTTTGGAGAATGTGGTTGCAAGCCAAGTCCCAACCGCCATGTTACTGCCAGGTGCAGGTATGCTGTTTGGTCTATTACTGGCTATCTTTGTTAGCTATCGTAAACCGCGTGTCTACAAAGAAACTGAGTTGACTGTCGTTGACGAAACCGATCACGTCATTAATAAAAAGCACATCTTAGTTGCGGCACTTGGTATTGTCGCTGCTTTGGGTGTTCAGCTTTACACGGGTTCAATGATTATCGGTGCTCTAGCTGGCTTTATGGTGTTCACTTTCGGCGGCGTTATCGCATGGAAAGAGACGCACGACGTGTTCACTAAAGGTGTACACATGATGGCAATGATTGGCTTCATCATGATCGCAGCGGCAGGTTTTGCAGCAGTAATGAAGCAAACTGGCGGTGTTGAAACACTAGTACAATCGCTATCAACCAGCATCGGTGACAATAAGCCTCTAGCTGCACTACTGATGCTGATCGTTGGTCTATTAGTAACAATGGGCATTGGTTCATCGTTCTCTACGATTCCAATCCTTGCAACTATCTATGTGCCTCTTGCGCTAGCATTCGGTTTCTCGCCGATGGCAACGATTGCACTGGTAGGTACTGCAGCTGCGTTAGGTGATGCAGGCTCTCCAGCTTCTGACTCTACATTAGGCCCTACATCTGGTCTAAATGCCGACGGTCAACATGAGCACATTTGGGAAACAGTCGTTCCAACCTTTATCCATTACAATATCCCTCTAATCATCTTTGGTTGGATTGCAGCAATGGTGCTTTAATACTATTGTTTGGATGGATATACATTAGTTACGAAAAAGCCGCTCAATGAGCGGCTTTTTGTTATTCATAACTGTGGTTATTGCGCTGGCATATTGTCAATAATACGCTCACGAATCAGCTTCAAGGTTGGTTCTGTCGACAGGTAATCGACGGCAATCGGAAAATAAGCGTCGTTAATTTTTAGAACCAAGCTAGGGTAAGAGTTCACACCTAGGCTCTTTGCAAGGCTCAATTGATCTTCGAACACACCTTCTAAGAAAGAGCCATCCATGTCATTCTTGAATTGCTGAACATTCAAGCCAATTTCTCTCGCTAATTGCAAGTGAGTGGCTTCTTCATGAGGAGGCATCGCACGTAAGTAATAGGCATGCTGAATCGCTTCTAGCATCTGCTCATAAGAATCTTGAAAGCCCGCTGCAATAACCGCACGACAAGATTGGTAAGTGCTTCTTACTGGTGTACAAAGCTTCCAGAAATCGTAGTTAAACTTAGTGCCTAACTGGCGCTCAATCTGCTTCCAAATACCTTCGAGTTTTTGTTGCATCTCGGGCGGCATCGGTAAATTAGTATCTGGCGCAAGACCACCAACCACATACTCAAACTGAATCACACCTGGCAGTTGCTGTTTTAGTTTATCCAGCGTTGGTTTGTAACCCCAACACCAACTGCACATTGGGTCATGCACGTAGTAAAGCTTTATATCCACTTTAATAATTAAACCTTTAAAATCACTTCAAAATCTCAGAGTAATTATACAGTCTCATAAGTTGAAAAACTGCTTTATCTTAATAATTCGCTCTAAAGCCAGTCTATACGAGGCGTGTTAAGTTTCATTGTAGATCTTAGGTTAGATAAACAAGTCTGTCAGCTGAGAACTCTAGCCCACCTAGCTCATTTTGTTCGCACAAACTCTTAAAATGTTCAGTACAATACAGAAAGCTCGCTCCTAGCATCTTTGACTTGAAAACAACCTTTTCTGCAACGTCGCTTTCATTAAATACTAACACCTCTACACCTGCTAAGCTGCCATATTCAATTTTTTGGACGCACTTATCTTCATCTTCTTGCCCAAACTCCAACGGTGTATACAGGTACCATTCCTCTCCTTTATAACGAATCGATAAGAACTCGCCTACTTTGCTCAATGGCTCTTTTAAAGATGCATAAGCTTTAGGGGAAAGCACTAAGAAAACCCGTAACCATAAACTGATATCAGGAAGTAATGAGTCTTTCTTGAGAACATCTTCAAACTCAATATCTACTTCACCCCATATACTTTTGAAAGAAAAGTTTTCTAATGGCTGCACAACGATTTTTTCTATTAAATCAATGTCACCTAACTGCCTAGCTACAGAACTAGGCGTAGTGCTCACGATTTTATATTCATTGTGACAGTCGAAAATTTTATAAACCGTCATTAATCTATCAACTCCTCATGTTTTACTACCAGGTGCTACCTATGGGTAAGTTACTTTTCAAATCATTCTTCATGAAGGAAACAGGCCTAAAAAAGCTGCGTTTTAGAGGAGAAAGCTAATTTTCTCGTCGACCATTACAGTGCTTCCAAACCCCAGTATCAGAGAAATAGTATTTTCATATTAATAAAAATCACTAATTAAATGGGTCTGTCAAATTAGAAGAAAACATGATGCCATTGAGCTGATTTTGTTCACACAAAGCCTTAAACTTATCTGTACAGTACAAGGTGCCCGCTCCTTCTAGCCGAGACTTGAAAACCATTTTGTCTTTAACATCATCGTCAATAAAAACAAGGGTATCTAACTCATCTCGGCTCCCATATGCAATTTTTTCTACGCACTTTCTCTTGTTTTCTTGTCCAAAAGTCAGTGATGCATATAAATACCATTGCCCACCTTGGTAGTTAGCAGGTAAAAACTCTCCGTGTTCAGTTAGATAATCATTCAATATTTCATATGCCCTCGGAGATAAAACAAGATATGTTCGCGCCCACAAACTAATATCAGGCAATAGAGAATTGTGCTTAAATACATCTTGAAACTTTACCTCCACAGGCTTCCAAATATCTTGCAGAGATTGATTTTTAATTGCCTGTAACAAGATCCTCTCAAAATAGTCGAAGTCACCTAACTGGCTAGCGATTTCATCGGGACCAGAGCAGATCGTTTGAAATTCTCTTAAATTATCTATTATCTTGTAAACTGTCATAATCCTTCCAAAACTTGATTTTTAGCGTCCAATGCCGATTTATGATGGGGCTTACTCTTCGAGTGCATTTTGTACCGAAATAAGTTGGCCTCAAAATTCTGGGGGACTTAAATTGCCTTTAGTGTAATTCCTTAACCAAATACCATTTGTAGCAACTCCCTTGTCAAGACCTGTAAGCAATGATGTTTGAAAACGACTTTACGAAATAGATGGCGGCATACATCGTAATTACGCGCCAAAATGCATTAAAATGCATATTGAAGTTTTTGTATACACTAGGCGGAATTTACATGGCTTCGCGAGGTTTACGAGATAGGCAGTCAGAACAAAGCTTTATGTTCATTCCACTAACCTAAAAAGAAAAAGGAGCCAGTACGGCTCCTTCGTATTCTATCGCTAAATGTGAGTATATACGAATTACTCAGCTTGATCTTCAGCGCGCGCTGCTTCTTTGATTAGAGGCTGCAGTTCACCTTTTTGGAACATTTCTAGAATAATGTCACAACCGCCGATAAGCTCACCTTCAACCCATAGTTGAGGGAAAGTTGGCCATTGCGCGTACTTTGGTAACTCAGCACGGATATCTGGGTTTTGCAGAATGTCTACGTAAGCGAACTTCTCACCACATGCCATTAGTGCCTGTGACGCTTGAGAAGAGAAACCACAGCTAGGTAGTTTCGGTGATCCTTTCATGTACAGCAGGATTGAGTTTTCAGAGATCTGCTGTTTGATTTTGTCGATAGTTTCCATCGCTTCCTCATTCATGGGTTTGAACTTTATTTATTTGCCACATTCTACTCAATAACGACAGAATAAAAACCATATAATTAATAAGGCTTAATTTTAGGTTGCTCATTGGCGAGCAATGCAGCACTTCACCACTGCTAACCTCTTAAAATATTTTCATATCGGGGTTTTAATAAAGTAAAAACTTGCTAAAATACTTAGCAAGTCAGCCTTAAAGGCGACATAGCTATAAAAAACACTGGAAGCAATCGAAAGGTCATCCTTTCAAATCAATGGAGAATCGAGTAATGGCATTTGAACTACCAGCTCTTCCTTACGCGAAAGACGCACTAGAACCACACATCTCAGCAGAGACTCTAGACTACCACCACGGTAAGCACCACAACACTTACGTTGTTAAGCTTAACGGTCTTATCCCTGGTACTGAGTTCGAAGGCAAAACTCTAGAAGAGATCATCAAGACTTCTACTGGTGGCGTATTCAACAACGCAGCGCAAATCTGGAACCACACGTTCTACTGGCACTGTCTTGCTCCAAATGCGGGCGGCGAGCCAACTGGCGCAGTTGCAGACGCAATCAACGCAGCATTCGGTTCTTTTGAAGAATTCAAAGCGAAGTTTACTGATTCAGCAATCAACAACTTCGGTTCTTCATGGACTTGGCTTGTTAAGAAAGCTGACGGCTCTCTAGAGATCGTTAACACTTCTAACGCTGCTACTCCTCTAACAGAAGAAGGTACAACACCACTTCTAACTGTTGACCTATGGGAACACGCGTACTACATCGATTACCGCAACGTACGTCCTGATTACATGAACGGCTTCTGGGCTCTAGTAAACTGGGACTTCGTAGCTGAGAACCTAGCGAAGTAATATACTTCCCCCTAAGTTCAATTTAGTCTTATTCAAAAGCTCGCTATTTAGCGGGCTTTTTTGTTTCGCCTTCCCTAGCACCTTTAAATAATTCCCTCTTTTACTAAAGTTCTTCTTATCCACGCCGTTAAAAGAGCATCGATCGAGGAACATCATGCAAATTCATACGTTAGACAAAGCTGCAATTATCAACGAACTTCAGTTCGGTAATGGTATTAACCATGCCGTACACGAAGGTCGTCGTGCGGATTTCTCGCTGATTCTGTCTATGTTCTCTAATGATGTTCGCGATGTGGTCCCGGTTGAAGAGGTCCAGGAAGTCATCACCAGTGACAGTATTCTTCGCCAACAATTGGGTTTATCGCAACCTCAAGCTCTTCGTTCTGATAGCAGCAGCTATGAACTCGCAGCTGAACAAGCGAAACAGTTTCACGATGCAGGATTGCCTTCCGCAAAGCTGAGCCATTACCTAAAACCAGATGCGCTGACTTACCTGCCTGAAGACACATTCAACCTACCAGAGGAGGTTTATCACAACCTATCTGGTCATGAGCGACGCAGATTGGGCGAACGAAACAAACAACTGATCCCAGATGCTGGGCTATATAATCAGCTAGTGACGGCTCAACGTCAGCATCAAATTCAAGCTAAAGCATAGAGATCCGCTTTTTATCCAATAGCTTGCAATACCTACACGTCAGAAATGTGACGTCTTACAAATTACCGCACAATAGTCCTCACTCGAAAGCGTTAGTTTGAAGCCTTTCACACTGAACCCAACGAATTTCAACCATGCTATTAGCACAAACCACTGGTGTATTGTTTTTCACATATGGATACAGTGAAGGTGCTATGGATATCAAAGAATCAATTATTCTCGTCACGTCTGCAGGTTCGGTTATAGGAAGAACCTGTGCAAATCACTTTGCTCACCTTGGAGCAACGTTGATTCTTTGTGACCAAAATTCTAGCGCTTTGAGAGCGAGCTATGAGCAAATCAGCGCTTTCACTGACAAAGTGTATGCGATGAATGTGTGTAGTGATAACACAACGTCCATTAACTTATTGTTTGACCAGATAGAATCACAGCTACGTGCGACACCAGATGTGATTGTTAATTGCTGGACCAGCTCCCCTATGCCTGGCTTAATGGCGCCAGAACCGATGAGTACTTACATTGATCACTTGTCGTCTGCGGCACGCTTCCTTTATACCTACGGCCAAGTAGGAGCAGAGCGCTTTCGAGCCAGAAACAAGAAAGGCGTCATTGTTAACGTCATTTCTCATGACAACCATGAAGACTTTACGGGAGTTGAAAGCATGGCGGCGTTGGTGTCAGGTTTTACTTACAGCTGGGCAAAAGAACTCACACCATTCAACATTCGAGTGGGCGGCGTTATTCCCTCGGTAAATCATACAAAAGAAGAGCTCAACGAGAGGCACTGGGCTGAGATCCAAGACGAACTAGTCCGCAACACAGCATACATCGTCGCGAATGAATACTTCAGTGGCCGAGTAGTTGCGACCGAAGTGTAAGCATACACAGCAACTCTGTTTTCCCAAGCCAGATGTAACTCCTGCACCAAAATAAAAAAAAGCCCCAGTCATTTGACTGGGGCTTTAACCTTTTCCCGATTAAGGTTCCGTGCTAGCGAAAACCTTGCTCACTCGATTTTTTAATTACGCGTCAGCTTTTTCTTTCTTTGCTTTAGGTGCTGCTTTTGCTGCTTCTTGGTCTGCTTTCTTCTTGATAACAGTTGTACCTTCGAAAGTTTCGCCTTCAACAAATGCTTTACCGTAGTAAGAAGCCATCAACACATCTTTAAGTTCGCTGATTAGAGGGTAACGTGGGTTCGCACCAGTACATTGGTCATCGAACGCTTCTACCGCTAGCTCATCCAGTTTCGCTACGAAATCTGATTCAGCAACACCTGCCGCTTGGATAGACATTGGGATGTCTAGGTTCACTTTTAGTTCATCCAACCATGCTAGTAGACGTTCAATCTTCTGAGCAGTACGGTCACCTTCTTGGCTTAGGCCTAGGTGGTCAGCAACTTCAGCGTAACGACGACGTGCTTGTGGACGGTCGTATTGAGAGAACGCAGTTTGTTTAGTTGGATTGTCGTTCGCGTTGTAACGTACCACGTTAGAGATAAGTAGTGCGTTAGCTAGGCCGTGTGGCAAGTGGAACTCAGCACCCAGTTTGTGAGCCATTGAGTGACAAACACCTAGGAATGCGTTCGCAAATGCAACACCAGCGATAGTAGCTGCGTTGTGTACTTTCTCACGAGCGATTGGGTCATTTGCACCGTTCGCATAGCTTGATGGTAGGTACTCTTTTAGCATCTTAAGTGCTTGAAGAGCTTGGCCATCTGAGTATTCGTTAGCAAGAACTGATACGTAAGCTTCTAGAGCGTGAGTTACTGCATCGTAACCACCAAATGCTGTTAGAGACTTAGGCATGTTCATTACTAGGTTCGCATCAACGATTGCCATGTTTGGCGTGATTTCGTAGTCAGCTAGTGGGTATTTCGCACCAGTCTTGTCGTCAGTAACAACCGCGAATGGAGTAACTTCTGAGCCAGTACCTGAAGTTGTAGTGATACATACAAGCTCAGCTTTTTTACCCATTTTAGGGAACTTGTAGATACGTTTACGGATGTCCATAAAGCGCATTGCTAGTTCTTCAAAGTGAGTTTCTGGGTGTTCGTACATTACCCACATGATTTTCGCTGCATCCATTGGTGAACCACCGCCTAGCGCTAGGATAACGTCAGGTTGGTAGCTAGCCATTTGAGCCGCACCTTTTTCTACTACAGACAGTGTTGGGTCAGCTTCAACATCGAAGAATGTTTGAACTTCCATGCCTTGAGCTTTTAGTAGGCTTACTACGTCATCTGCGTAACCGTTGTTGAATAGGAAACGGTCAGTTACTAGGAATGCACGTTTCTTACCTTCTAGGTCGCCCAGTGCGATTGGAAGGCTACCACGACGGAAGTAGATTGACTTAGGTAGTTTATGCCACAACATGTTTTCAGCTCGCTTCGCTACAGTTTTCTTGTTGATTAGGTGTTTAGGACCTACGTTCTCAGAGATAGAGTTACCACCCCAAGAACCACAACCTAGCGTTAGAGATGGCGCAACGTTGAAGTTGTACAAGTCACCGATACCGCCGTGAGTAGTCGGGATGTTGATTAGGATACGAGCTGTCTTCATCTTGTCACCGAAGTAACGGATACGGTCAGCGTTAGTATCTTGGTTAGTGTAAAGACCAGATGTGTGGCCGATACCACCAATCTCAACCATAGTTACCGCTTGAGCAACCGCGTCTTCGAAGTTGTCAGCACGGAATAGACCTAGAGTTGGAGATAGTTTCTCGTGAGCGAATGCGTCATCGTGAGATACTTTGCCCAGACCTTCACCAACAAGAACTTTAGTGTCTGCTGGAACTTTAACGCCTGCCATTTCAGCGATTGCTGCTGCTGGCTGACCTACGATTTTCGCGTTTAGCGCGCCATCGATAAGAAGCACTTTACGAACTTTATCAGCTTCTGCTTTGCTTAGGACATAAGCTTTGTGAGAAGCAAAACGCTCTTTCACTTCGTCGTATACTTCATCAACTACGATTGCCGCCTGCTCAGAAGCACATACTACACCGTTGTCGAAAGTCTTGGACATAAGGATAGAAGCAACAGCACGTTTGATGTCTGCTGTTTCATCGATAACAACAGGAACGTTACCTGCACCTACACCGATTGCTGGCTTACCAGAAGAGTAAGCGGCTTTAACCATGCCTGGACCACCAGTTGCAAGGATAAGCGCGATGTCATCGTGTTTCATTAGAGCGTTTGAAAGCTCAACAGAAGGCTGGTCGATCCAACCGATGATGTCTTTTGGTGCGCCTGCTGCTACTGCTGCATCTAGAACGAGTTTAGCTGCATCGTTAGTTGAGTTTTTCGCACGTGGGTGTGGTGAGAAGATGATACCGTTACGAGTCTTCAAAGAGATTAGAGATTTGAAGATCGCTGTAGAAGTTGGGTTAGTCGTTGGTACGATACCGCAGATGATGCCTACAGGCTCAGCGATAGTCATAGTACCTAGGTTGTCATCCTCTTCTAAGATGCCACACGTTTGTTCGTCTTTGTATTTGTTGTAGATAAACTCAGAAGCGAAGTGGTTCTTGATTACTTTATCTTCAACAATACCCATACCAGATTCTTCTACCGCTTGTTGAGCTAGCGGGATACGGGCCTGGTTAGCTGCAAGCGATGCTGCACGAAAGATTTTATCTACTTGCTCTTGAGAGTAAGTAGCGAACTCTTCTTGCGCTTTCTTAACGCGAGCAACCATTGCATCTAGTTCAGCCATATTAGTTACAGGCATAGGGAATCTCCTAAAATTAACAAATATTAAAAACTTTTTACTAAGGCTATTACTTATCGTTTTTACTGTTTATCAGTCACTTAGAAAACAAACGTCTTAGTAAATTGCTTTCAGGACTGAGTATAATATTTCAGAGTGTGAAAAAAATTGACTTGGATCAGTTCTCACCACCTAAATACTACCAAAGTGGTGCCTCATCACACCAAAATGACATAAATCACTGATAAACAAATAAATTAACTTTCATTTTTTATTGAGCAAAAAAGAAGCAAATGGACAAATAAATAAAAGAAACTACAACAATCTGTAAAAAAGTTTCATTTTTGACCAACAAAATTACATGTAGGCCCAATTCTTTGTGCTACTGAGAGTATATCGAACCGAATACATCTCTCTACAAACCACCTTGGTTTTTATCAAAAATGTGCGAATGTTAACGTTTATGTAAAACAGTGCAATTTATCAGCAACTTTATACGTAACATTTCCTTTCCAGATTAGATACAGTTTATTAAAGAATTAGTTTTTCTCACTTAAATGGCAGGGAATGCGTTAGTTTTTTTCATTTCTTACAACCTAACTTTTGCCTTACATTACGCCCAAATTACCCCTTCTCCTTTTCACTAATGTGAACTTTGATGAGTACGCAACATGCAAACTTTTGAACTTGCTATCTTCTTGCAGTTTTTTCTCGGTTTGGTCGCCGCAGTAAACCCTGTTGGTATCATGCCTGTGTTTGTGTCACTAACCGGGCATATGACACCAGACGAAAAGCGCAATACGGCAACAACAGCAAATGTGGCTGTTGCGATCATCCTGATCATTTCGCTTTTTGCTGGTCAGTTACTGTTAGACATGTTCAGTATTTCTCTGGATTCGTTTCGTGTGGCTGGCGGGTTGCTATTACTTAGCATCGCATTCTCGATGATGAGCGGTAAACTGGGGGAAGATAAGCAGAACAAACAAGAGAAAACGGAATACGTCAGTCGTGAACAGATTGGTGTGGTCCCTCTTGCAATGCCTTTAATGGCAGGTCCTGGTGCAATCAGTTCGACTATTGTTTATGGTGCACGCTACCCAAGCATGTTCGATACCTTGGGCATTAGTATTACGATTGGTTTGTTCTGCCTTTGTTCATGGCTATTGTTCCGCTCTGCCCCATTGATCGTACGATTTTTAGGTCAAACTGGAATCAACGTCATTACTCGTATCATGGGTTTGATATTGGGCGCGCTTGGCATAGAGTTCATTGCGAATGGCTTACGCAACTTATTTCCAGGATTAGCCTGAGTTTCTATAAAATTGTATGATAGAGCGATTCAACAATGGATCGCTTTGTCATGACGACTGACTCTCTTAAACATACTCTATATGTCACCATTTTTGGTACTCATACCAAAGCTGGTAAAACGTTCGATATTGCTCTCATTATCGCGATCATCAGTTCGTTAATCGTACTGGTGTTAGATTCGATACCCTCCGTTCGGGCCGAGTGGGAAAAAGAGCTGAAGTTTATTGAATACACATTTACTGGCCTATTCACGATTGAATACCTTCTAAGGCTTTATTGCTCCCCCAAACCTGCCGCCTACGCAAAGAGTTTTTATGGTGTCGTCGATTTACTTGCGATTTTGCCCACTTATTTAGCACTCTTCTTCCCATCCGCTTCGTTTATGGGTGTGATCAGGGCGCTGCGAGTGATGCGAATATTCCGCATACTCAAGTTAGTCCGATACCTCCAAGAGTCCAATATCCTCTTACGTTCACTGCTTATGGCGCGCAGAAAGATTTTTATCTTCTTTAGCTCCGTCGCCATTATGGTAACGATTTTCGGCTCATTGATTTTTATCATTGAAGGACCTGAAAACGGATTTACTAGCATTCCTAAAAGTATTTATTGGGCGATCGTGACCATCACAACGGTTGGGTATGGTGACTTGGTCCCTCAAACAGACCTAGGTAAAGGGCTTGCATCACTCACCATGTTACTGGGTTATTCCATTTTGGCGGTACCTACAGGTATTTTCACGGCCGAACTGCACCAAGAGATGCAATCGCACAAAGTATTGGTGAAATGCCCAAACTGCTCCCACGCAGGGCACGACTCTGACGCAATTTACTGTAAACATTGTGGTAGTGAACTAGCCGATCCAGACAAAAGAGTCGTTCGAACGGAAGACGACGCATGAAAAAAGAGCTCCCTAAGGAGCTCTTTTATTTTGTCATCAAATAAAGGATTGATGTGATTATGCTTTCTCAGACAGAATAATTCGCAGAGTACGACGCAATGGCTCCGCAGCACCCCAAAGCAGTTGGTCACCAACAGTGAAAGCATTTAGGAAATCATCACCCATTGCCATCTTACGTAAACGACCCACTGGTACAGACATTGTGCCCGTAACTTTTGCCGGTGTTAGCTCTTGAGCAGTGATGTCACGGTCGTTAGGAATCACTTTCACCCAATCGTTATGAGTGGCGATGATTTCTTCGATTTCGTCCATTGGTACATTTTGTTTAAGCTTGATAGTAAGTGCTTGAGAGTGACAACGCATCGCGCCAATACGCACACAAGTACCGTCAATTGGGACAGGTGAACTTTGAGAACCCAAAATTTTATTCGCCTCGGCGCCCGCTTTCCACTCTTCTTTACTCTGACCATTATCGCGCTTCACATCGATCCATGGGATCAACGAACCAGCTAGTGGCACACCGAACTTATCGGTAGGGAAAGAGCCGCTGCGCATTGTATCCGCGACTTTCTTATCGATATCTAGGATAGAGCTTGATGGGTTTGCAAGTTCAGAGCTAACAGAGTCATTGATAACGCCCATTTGCGAGATCAATTCACGCATATTTTGCGCACCAGCACCAGATGCGGCTTGGTAAGTCATTGCGCTTGTCCACTCAACAAGGCCTTTCTCAAATAGACCACCTAGCCCCATTAGCATTAAACTAACCGTACAGTTACCACCGACAAATGTGTTCGTGCCACCGTGGATGCCTTGTTGGATTTGCTTTAAGTTCACTGGATCAAGTGTGATGATCGAATCTTCAGCCATACGTAGCGTAGAGGCCGCGTCAATCCAGTAGCCTTTCCAACCAGCCTGACGAAGTGCAGGGAAAACTTTTTCTGTATAGCTACCACCTTGACAGGTGATTACCGCATCAAGCTGTTTTAAGCTTTCAATATCATACGCGTCTTGCAGTAAGCCTGCGTCTTTTCCTAAGTTAGGAGCAGGAATACCAACTTGAGAAGTACTGTAGAATACTGGTTCGATTAGGTCGAAGTCTTTCTCTTCAACCATACGCTGCATAAGGACTGAACCAACCATACCGCGCCAACCAACTAAACCAACTCTCATCGTATTAACTCTCCATGTATTAAAAAACCTACCCCATAGTTAATTTTTCACAGCAAAATCTCAACCCCTATTTTGTAAATAAGCGCGTTTTTTAACCTTTTCCTCTGAAAAACCGGGTTACACGAGATTTTTTAGTGTTTGGTTTGCGGTTTTAACCATTTTTCAAGTAGGGAAAGCACTTTAGTCCCCTAATTGGTCTTACCACTCAATGAGAAAATAACACATGAAGCACAATAATTTCACATTACACAACATTTAAAACCAAAAAAGTTAAAACAAACTAACAGTTAATTTCACAAGCAAACGTTTTTACCGACGAACATCAAGATAAAACACCAAATGTTCGAAATATAATTTTTGTTAATGTATGTTATGCGCGATTACAACAAGGAGCGCCTTCCTCTATTGCTCCAAGATTGACAGAGGCACATATGAAGCAAGTTACACCACGCCTACCAAGCTTGATACAGGTATTTATCTCGCTCGGTTTATTTCTCCTGCTGGCATTTTCGTTCACAGCCAAGCTAGACCTACCGATTCAGCTAGCGCTATACATCGGTTGGTTCATTGTCATGATATTGGGCATAAAGCTTGGCCATCAGTATAAAGATCTGGAAAAAGCAGCACTAAATGGCATTTCCAATGGACTTGGAGCCGTTTTAATCCTTTTGGCCGTTGGCGCGCTTGTAGGTACTTGGATCTCTGGTGGTATTGTTCCAACCATTATTTACTACGGCCTTAAAGCAATCCACCCTTCCATCTTTTTGCTCGCGACCATGATCATCTGTTCATTGACTGCGCTAGCGACTGGCACATCTTGGGGTGCGGCTGGCACGGCAGGTATTGCAATGATGGGTATCGGTCAAGGTCTTGGTGTTCCTGCGCCAATCACTGCAGGTGCCGTACTTTCAGGCTGTTACTTTGGTGACAAAATGTCGCCTCTATCGGATTCAGTAATCCTTGCTTCATCTATGTCTAACGTTGAAGTGATGGAACATATTAAAGGCATGTTGCCGATAGCACTCATTAGCTACATTATTACAGGCATTATGTTTACTGCATTTGGCTTCCACTACGCAGGTCAAGTTGACATGAGCCAGGTAGACTCTGTCATTAAAGCGATGGAACAGCAGTTCTACATCACCCCTTACTCATTTGTTCCTGTGATCATCGTATTGTCACTTCTAGCGATGCGTATGCCTTCATTTCCAGTAATCAGTTTTGGTTCTCTGCTAGGTATTATTTGGGCAGTGATGATCCAAGATGTCGATTTCCTAACCGCGTTCAACACGGCTTGGGCTCCGTTTGCAATCTCATCTGGCGTAGATTTCATTGACTCAATCCTTAACCGTGGCGGCATGTCTTCAATGCTTGGGTCGGTAGCGGTTATCGTATTTGGCCTTGGTTTTGGTGGTCTACTAGATAAAGTAGGCGTGCTAGAGACTATCGCGAAGCTGTTTGAAAAACGCGTTCAAAGTGCAGGTTCATTGGCAACAAGCACAATTGGTACGGCCTTTATGGGCAACGTATTTGGTTCAGCGATGTACGTTTCACTTATTCTGACCCCAAAAATCTGTGCGAAGAACTACGACCGTCTAGGCTACAAACGTAAGAATTTGTCTCGTAACGCAGAATTTGGCGGCACGCTAACCTCAGGTATGGTCCCTTGGAGTGACAACGGTATCTACATGGCCAGTATTTTGGGTGTTGCTACACTGTCTTATGCCCCGTTCATGTGGCTGAGTTTTGTATGTATCATCGTAACGATCTTCACTTCTTACATGGGTTGGTTTGTTGATAAGTGCGAACCAACAGCAGAAGCAGTTGAAGAAGCTGAAGGCGAATTGAAGCAGCAAACCGCTTAACTTCGTAGAGATAGGAAGAACCTCCCTTCCGAATTCAATACTAAAAAAGAGCGCTTTAAAGCGCTCTTTTTTTATTTCCAAAACAAATCGTTAGCTTTGTTTTACTGGCGTTTTTACGGCTGCACGCTTCCCAAACCAATAGCCCAAGCCAAGCGGTGCAAAGAATATAACGGCAATGAACAGAATAAAGTAGATGATGGTACTTTTGACAAGTGCAATCAGCTTAGTCATTGCGAGATTCACAACCTCTTGCGACACTCGATCCATATCTTGAGCAAACTTCTCGCGCTCATGGGTAATGATCTGTGCGATTTCTTGACGTTCTCTGGCAACCATCAGCTCTATAGCTTGGCGTTCTTCACCCAACTGAGATAAACGCGCCTCCGTCCTTTGATCGATATCGTCAACCAAAGGTTGTAACTCCAGCGCCATTTGTTCTGCCAAATAACGCATGTACTCTGGGTTGTTATCGATGAAATCCCTCATCGAATCAGCGGTAACTTGCAAACTATTGAGCGCCACATTGACTTTTTCGATACTGGCAGAGCTATTCAAGGCCAACAACTGCGCTTTCCACGTCATAATTTTTGGTGTCTGTTCTGATACCAGACTTAGACGATCAGAGACATCCCCAAGTGCTTCTGGCATCGTGCCTAGCGTTGTAACGGCTTCCTCTTCGCTAATTTGGTTTGCATCTAACCACCTACGGTAAGCCGGAGTCCTAATCATGCTTAAATCAGCGAATGGATGCTGCTTGGCGAACTCTGCAACAAACGTTTGTGTCTTGATGTATGCTTCTTTCTTCAATAAAGATTGAGCCAGTTTATCTACCTCTTTCGCTAAATAAACGGAAACTAACTTGGCCTCATCAGACGCAAAGAGCTCATTACCAGAAGCGGTAGTAAAGAACTGTTCCATTTGTAGAGTGAAAGTCCATGTATCAATCAGTGCAGCCATTGGGGACACTTGGTATGCAGAAGCTTGGATGCCTTCTTCAGCATTTATCTTCCAAAGTAAAATATAAGATTGATGAACTTTATCATGAGGCTCATATTGTTCGTGTAGTGCGTCTGCTGCTTGCTCAACCTGAGCAAAAAACTGCTGCGCATACTCACGAGTCAAAAGACGCATATTGAGCTCTTGTTTGGTAAGAGGGACGGTTTGACTCTCGATCTTGACTTCGAGCAGGGAGCACCCTGAAAGCATCATAACCAGCCCTATCAACATCATTGAAGACATTCGGCGAACGGACATGAAAACACCTTTAACAAATTGTATAGAACAGGAATAAAGCGAACTAAGTCATATAGTTCGAGCCTTTATTACCTCAACTCTTATGACATTAAGTCAGAGCAATATCAATCTGTTAGCGCTTCTGTTATCTTTTCACTATTGAGAACATTATTAGCAAAAAGTATGGTTTGTTTTAGGACATCATCTAAACATGCCAACTTCTCTTCCGGCACTTTTTGCCCTTGTTTAATCAACAGTTCAATATCACCCGAAATACAGTGCAATGGCATTGCACCTAAACTCCCTGAGACCCCTTTAAGACTGTGTGCGGCTCTTTGCGCTTGCTCTTTATCCTCTTCTAACAGCTGATACATTTTAGTGCCATCGCCAGAGTGATCCTGAATAAAGACCTCCAGTAACATCCGCACAGCGCCCTCGTCACCAGACAGAGAATCTAACATTTTATTGATATCTATGTACGGCTCACGTTCCACTACTTCCACTTGTGATGAATTCACCTCATTACAACTTTCTTCGTTCATTTGGACGTTTTGAAAATTTTCTGACTGAGCTGAGGGAACAGTGTTAGCTCCATTTTCATCATCGCCAACTTGCTCTGACTTTTTATCATCGGTTCTGGGTAGTGGTATCGGTTGACTCGTTTTTGGGGAGAAGGCTCCCCATGAAATGAGGAAAAGGAGCAAACCACTGATTACAGACAACCAAACAATAAAAGTCATTAGCTTCTGTTCCAACTGATCATTTATCGAAGTTAACTGGTTCGGGAAATCTGGATTAAGCAGTTGATTGGATAAATAACTGCCCTGTGCCTGAGCAGATAGTGCGCTTGAGGTTTGAGCAAGCTGGCGCTGAAGAGCACTTCGCTCTTCGGGAGAGAGCGTCTCTGATTCAATAAAAAGTCGGTCTAAGTCACGGTAAGTATCGCTATTCGTTGCAGAGTCACTAAAGACAGACTCAAAAACAAGCGCACCTAAGCGATAGTACATTGCCTGAATTTGCTCAGAGTTTTCTGTTCGAGCACGGCTGCTTCGTAACTGTTCTGCTAACGAAACCAATTCACTGTCACTTCTTACAAAAGCTCGAGCACTTTCTAAAAATCGGTCGGTCGTATAAAGCAATTGAGTGATGTCTGGTGTGATTTTCCCTTCAGAAAACTCACTTTCAAGCTGTAAGCGAACTGCATAAGCCAACTGAAGTTTCAGTGAAATTTGGTCGACGTGTTTAACACGGTAAGGCAGATCGAAGTTAAAAAAGTGCCTGACTTCTTCAACTTTACTTCCTAACTCATTTACAGTCGAAATCGTTTGAATCGTTTGTTTGGCTTGCAGCCAAATGCCAAGTGCTAAAACACACCACAAAACGAACCAGAACCAAACAAACCGCCGTATTCCTTCTTTTAGCTTCAGCAACACTTGCCCCTCGCATATCTCCATTAATTACAAGCATATACTATGGATGTTTCTTATTCACATAAAAAAAGAGAGCCGTTTGCTCTCTTTATTTAACGATATGATTTTAATTGCGACTTAACTGATCTTTTAGATTTGGAGGCGTCCCTTTAATCGTTAAGGTATCCGTCTCTGGATCATAAAAAATACGCTCGCCAAGTAAGAGACTATCGAAGCTAATATTCAAACCACCACCAGCTCCAACAAATTTAGTCAGTTTGCGAACCGTCGCACGATCACCTGGGAAAGACTCTTCAAGTTCGTACCCTTGCTCTTTGGTGAAATCCATAAAGCTCGTGCCATCTTGGCTTTGAGGAAGCTCTCCGGAAAGTTCTGAGATTTGAACTTCATCACCGGATTTAATTTGCTCATTGCAGTAGTCGTAAACTTGTTTCTTGTACTCGTTCACTTCTTGCTTTTCTAGCTTCGAGTCAGCACAAAAATCATCCACCGCCTGCATCAACACTAAGTTTTGCTGTTTAGTATCTAAGCCAATATCCGCTTGCAGAAAATCTAGGAAGAAGTCCGCCACTTTACGGCCAACGCGTCCTTTAATGTATTGCAGATAACGATTGGATTCCTTGTCGGTCTCGTAGCTCGACAGGTCGATGCGTGCGGCAATATCCATTTTGGTGATATCTAAGTAATCTGTCGCACTGATGTCCAAACCTTCGGTCACTTTTAAACTTTGATTCATTGGTAGGATACCGATGAACAAGTAGTCCGTTGCTAAACTCTGATACTCAGCGAAAACCAAGATACCTTCATCCGCAAATGGGTACTTAATCAACTCTTCTTTCAAGCGATTTGCACTAATTTGTGAGAAGTCGTAAAAATCTCGCTCTCCTTTGCGCATTTCTTGAAGCCAAAATTGAAATTCGCTGTCTGACTGGAAAGCGCCAAAACCTTTACCAGCTTTAGAATGGAATACTCGGTGAAGCTCAGCGACTAAGTTTTCTGTAGATGCATCGTTCTCTAATGATGCTGGACGAAAGTTTACAACCAGCTCGTCCTGATCGTTTTTGCACAGTTGATGCAGAATAACGTTTGAAAGATGAAGACTCATAGTGATTTTATCTTGCTACAAGGTTTTAGTTGATGGGCATTGTAGGTTATCATAAGCCGCTTTTACTATCATTATTAGAGTCTTTATGCCGATTACATCTAAATATACTGACGAGCAAGTAGAAAAAATTCTTGCTGAAGTAGCAACAGTTCTTGAAAAACACGCTGCTTCTCCTGAGTTGACGCTAATGATTGCCGGAAATATCGCAACCAATGTCTTAAATCAACGTGTTGCTGCTTCACAACGCAAAGCGATTGCTGAAAAATTTGCTCAGGCGCTGATGTCTTCTTTAGAAACACCAAAAACACACTAATCACGGACAATAGAACACATACATGGTAGACAGCGGAAACTCATACGGCGAACGTGTATCTCGACTAGTTGGTTGGGGTCACTGGTTTGCATTCTTCAATATCGTTGCGTCGATGTTGATAGGCACACGCTACATTGTTCAGTCTCCTTGGCCCGAGACGTTACTTGGTCAGTTTTATCTGGCGGTTTCTTGGGTTGGTCACTTTGGCTTTCTAGTTTTCGCACTTTACTTGCTTGTTCTATTCCCGTTGACGTTTATCCTGCCATCGCGGAAGTTGTTCCGTTTGGTGGCAGTGATTTTCGCAACCGTTGGGCAAACCATATTATTAATTGATACCCAAGCGTATCAGTCGATCAATTTGCACTTAACTCCCGTTGTCTGGGAGTTACTATTCAGCGAAGACAAAAGTGCGCTCAGCACTGGCCTACAACATTTATTTGTTGTGATGCCGCTGATCTTCCTTATTCAACTCGCACTATCCGAATGGGTATGGCGAAAACAGCGCAAACTATCTCATAAGCACGTAGGACGCCCTCTCGCGGCCGTCTTTTTCCTCAGCTTTATGACCAGCCATTTGGTTTACATTTGGGCAGATGCGTATTTTTACAACCCAATTACTAGCCAGCGTTCAAACTTCCCTTTGTCTTACCCGATGACGGCGAAGAGTTTTATGGAAAAACATGGTCTACTTGACCGTGAGGAATACCTAAAACGTTTAGCAGAAAACGAAGGCAACGTAGAGTTAGTCAACTACCCTCTTGAAAAGCTTGAGTTTAACCGCCGAGTTAATAAGCTCAATGTGTTGATGATCAGCATAAACAATTTACGAGCGGATGCGCTTAACCAAGAAGAGATGCCTAACCTCTATGAGTTTGCTGAAAACAATCAGAACTTCCGTAATCATTACAGCTCAAGTAATGATACATACGGGGCCTTTGGTTTGTTCTATGGCTTACCGACCAGTTATGCATCAAGCATCAAGGCGCAAGGTGCTTCCCCAGTATTGCTCGATGTACTGAAAGATCAGGGCTACAACTTTGGTTTATTCAGTGGCAGTGGGTTTGAAGATGATCTCTACTCAGAAATTATTTTCCGCGACTTGAACTTAGCGGAAGACCTAGATGGCACGCAAGCTCATACCGATAAACAATCTATCGCAAACTGGAATACATGGTTAGCAGAGAAAGCAAGTCAGCCATGGTTTAGTTACATCGAAGTCACCACCGTTGATAATTTTGAATCGATTCCTTCAAATAATGACGAAGAAATGCCCGCAAGTGAGCGATTCAAAAATGCTTATGAATATGCAGTGAAGTCGGCGGATAGAACTATCGCCGGTATTATTGATGAACTAGAAACGACGGGACAACTGACAAACACCATCGTAATCATCACTTCTAATCACGGTAGTGAATTTAACGAAACCAATACGAACAGCTGGGGAGCAAACAGCAACTACAGCCGTTATCAATTACAAGTTCCGATGGTGATCCATTGGCCTGGAATGCTGGCTGGCGAGTTTAATCACAGCACAAGCCACTTGGACCTCTCGGTTACACTGTTGCAAGATATGCTCGGCGTATCTTCCAACCCATATGATTACAGTAGTGGTCGCAACCTATTCGATGAAAGCCGTCGTCGCTGGATCTTGGCGGGCGATACTCGCGAGCTTGCCTTAATTACTAGCTCGCAAACCACAGTGATCGATAAGTTTGGCAACTACAAGCTGTATGACAAAAACTACAAACGACTTCGAGATGATGCACCGAAGTTGCCAGTTTTGATGCAAGGTTTAACTGAGTTACAGCGTTTTTACTCTAAAAACGATTAATACCTAGCAATCCATATACTATTCAAACTCCCCTTTTGGGGGAGTTTTTTGTTTATTTAAACAACACAAACCACAAATTTGCGCAGTAAACATCCAATCAGTTCAACTAGGGGTTTACAACATTTTCAAAGCCTTATATTATTCGCCTCAACAACGGAGAGATGGCTGAGTGGTTGAAAGCACCGGTCTTGAAAACCGGCATACGTTAATAGCGTATCTAGGGTTCAAATCCCTATCTCTCCGCCACTTTTAGAAAAAGCCCGCTAAGAAATTAGCGGGCTTTTTCGCATCTCCAGACTTAAAAAGATTTGTACAAATCACTTACCACTTCTTGAACGCAACTAAGCACTCCGCCACACTCAGAAAGAACCCACAAAAAATTAATGCCCTTTTCGTTCGTTCCAGTGTTGAATCAATTTGATATTTACGTCTAGTTGTATCTACTCATCAATAAAGACTTCTTTAGCGGCATTGATAAGCTGCAAATGGATTGGGACGAGGTCAGCATGATTCGTTCGATATCCACCTCCAACGACAGCTGCGACAGGGATACCTCGAGATTTCACTGTTTGCATCAAAAATCTATCACGTTCTAAAATCCCTTGCGTCGAAACATCAAAATATCCAAGCTCATCGTCTTGATGTATATCGACACCAGCATCGTAGATAACCAAATCAGGGCGATGAAGATTAAGTGCCATATCGACCACTTCTTTAAACGCCATTAAAAAATCCTCATCACCTGTTCCTCGCACCAAAGGCACATCTAGGTCAGACTGAGGCTTCCTCGCTGGAAAGTTTTTATCACAGTGGAAAGAAAGCGTGATGATATCTGGCTCATCGTCACATAAAGTTGCTGTTCCATCCCCATGGTGAACATCACTATCAATGATCAATACTTTATCGACATGCTCGACCTCGAGCGCTTGCCTGGCCGCGATCACTAAGTCATTAAATAAACAAAAACCACTGCCAAACTCTTTGTGTGCGTGGTGATACCCACCACTCAAATGAATGGCCACACCGTACTCAAGTGCCTTTTTTGCGGTCAGAGCCGTGCCCGCTGCTGAAGTTAGCGTCCTGGTGATGAGAGACTCACTCCAAGGAAAACCTATTCGGCGCATCTTCGCAGCTGGCATGTTTCCACTAACAAGTAACTCGACGTATTCCTCGTCATGAACACGTTTTACTTCCCCAACAGTTAATGCTTCGGGCTGGAAAAACTGCGCGTGCTCTTTCCAGTTATCTTTCTCTATATGCACCAATACCGATTCATAGAGGTACTGGTATTTCATAATTGGGTAACGATGCCCCTCTGGCAACTCAAGTTGAGAATAAATCGGGTGGTAGATAAATGGCAGCATGAGAAATTCTTAATAACAATGGTAACGAAATAGTATCAACTTCAAGGGTTGAATAAAATGCAATTTAATTGATAATGATTTTCAATATCAATTAAATTTAATATACATATGAATTCTACTTTCTTTGCTATTCTCGGCGCACTGTTTGGCTCTCTTTGTGCTCTGTCCCTATTTTCATCTCTCGTTGTTGGTGCGTGGTGGTTGGTTGATTTTATTGTGCTTAGCTAACACAATGACTTTCAACTGAAATCAAAAAAACATAGGTGTTTGTATGAGTCAAACCGTCTTTATTACCGGAGCAAATCGCGGCATTGGCCTTAGCTTAACTGAGCTGTACCTGAAGCAAGGCCACCAAGTACATGCTACTAGCCGTTCCTTAGAGAACAGTTCAGAACTACAAACTCTAGCCTCACAATTCAGCAATCTAGTTTTGCACGAACTGGATGTCACGCACTACGAACAAGTCGCTAAGCTTGCCGATAAACTCCCTGCCATCGACTTACTCATCAATAATGCAGGATATTACGGCCCCAAGGGATATGGCTTTGGAAATACTGACGTAGAAGCATGGCGTAAAGTCTTCGAAGTAAACACCATTGCTCCGTTAAAACTGGTTGAGTACTGTTACCCTCGCTTACAACAAGGCAAGATGAAAAAGATTGCTTGTATCTCATCAAAAGTCGGCAGTATGACCGAAAATACGTCCGGCGGCGGCTATATTTATCGCTCATCGAAAGCGGCGCTTAACTCGGTTGTGAAAAGCTTAAGTAATGATTTAACACCTGAAGGATTTACCGTTTTAGCGCTTCACCCTGGTTGGGTAAAAACGGCAATGGGCGGACCAAATGCATTGATAGATACGCAAACCTCCGCACAGGGCCTCGCGAACGTGATAGAGCTGAGTACACCGCAACTTTCAGGTCGATTTATTAACTACGATGGTACTGAGTTACCTTGGTAGCAGCATTAAGACACAACCATCACTAAACCAAATACCATCAAAGCCAGGCTTCATAATCGTGACTTGGTTGGCAAACATAATGTTCATCAGTGATCCACCAGCATAATTCGCGCAATCTAACTTGAATTTATCTACATCCAATCCAGACTTAGGAAAAAGTAGAACAAATAAGGAGAAAGCACGATGGCAGCAGATAGGGATTTGGTTAATTTTAGCGAAGAGCACG
This sequence comes from Vibrio sp. Vb1554, assembly GCF_033344235.1. NCBI lineage: Bacteria > Pseudomonadati > Pseudomonadota > Gammaproteobacteria > Vibrionales > Vibrionaceae > Vibrio > Vibrio sp. Vb1554. The sequence continues at coordinate 187,497 of NZ_JAWPOJ010000007.1, forward strand.
AACTAAATTACTGCTTGAGAAGTGCTGGTAAACGCCAAACTCAAGCGAATCGAGATACATTAGTTGACTTGGGCAACCAGGTGAAAGAGGTACTGGACAAACGCGTGTTAACTCAAGGTGAAGTAAGAGGCGCGATCCAAAACCACGGTGATCTGTTCGAGTAATCTATTTTCAAGCATGCGCGGAGTTTAATTACGCCGCGCTTGTCCTATGCCTGCTTACCTTTGGTTGCACGAGATTTAGTCGCGCCACTATTCTTTGAATAACTGCGCTTTTTACGTTTAAACGCAGGACGTTCCACCTTGGGTAGATGACGTAATGAATCAGGGATAGGGCCTGCTTTTACTTGTGCCATCAAGCTATCAATGCGTTGTTCCAGTGCTTGCATGAACGGCTGATATGCTTGATTTCTCTCTGCCATACCTTGTAACTGGTGCTCCCAATGAGCCGTCATATCAGGGTATGTTGAATCTTCTGGCAAGGCATGAATGAGACCTCTTCCCGCAGGAGAACTGAGAATTGACTTACCTTGACGCGTAAGCAGTTGGCGTTTGAACAGCGTGTCCAAAATACCAGCGCGAGTCGCTTCCGTGCCTAGCCCATCAGTGTCACGAAGGATTTTTTTCAGTTCTTTATCCGCAACATAACGGGCGATCCCGGTCATCGCTTGCAACAGCGATGCCTCGGTAAAATGCTTTGGTGGCTCGGTTTTTCGGTCTTTTATTTCCCCTTCACGACAAGTTAACACGGTGCCTTCGGGTAGCGGTGGCACGGCATCAATACCTTCATCTTCCTTGTCAGTTTTGCCCATTAGCGCTTTCCAACCCGGCGAAACTAACTGACGACCTTTCGCGACAAACGTACCACCAGCGATATCGAAAACCAATTTCGCTTCTGCGTAAACCGCCGCCGGATAGAACTGCATGAGGTACTGGCGCGCAATCAATTGATACACTTTCATCTCATTGCCGGAAAGCGCATTCACATTAGCTTGCTTCGGTGTAGGGATAATCGCATGGTGCGCATCCACTTTTTTATCGTTCCAGGCTTTGGACTTTAATGTTAAGTCTGCTCCCTGAACGGCAACTTGCAACTCTTTTGCGTTATTCGCAATAGCAGTTGTCACCGTCCCTGCTTGTGAGTAGTGTTCCATCGGTAAATAGCGACAATCTGAACGCGGGTAAGTGATCAGCTTGTGCTTTTCATACAATGCCTGACAAGTATCTAGTACTTGTTGCGCACTCATACCATAGCGCTTCGCTGCATCGATCTGTAAAGCAGATAATGAATAAGGTAATGGTGCTGATTGCTTGGTTTGCTTTTGTTCCGACTCCGTCACTTTCGCGGGTTGATTTGCAATACGGTTTGCAACGTTTTCCACTAACTTACGGTTTAACACTCGCCCTTCTTCATCCTGCCAAGGCTTGCATGCCTCACTTGGCTTCCAACGAGCACGAATATCAAAAGTACCATTGGCATCTTGATATGGGATCAGAGCATGTAGGGTAAAATAGTCCTTCGGGACAAAGTTTTCGATTTCCTCATCACGACGCACCACTAAGCCAAGAACTGGCGTTTGCACTCGCCCTACCGAGAGAACACCTTGATACCCTGCTTTTTGACCAAGCAAGGTATAAGCACGAGACATGTTCATGCCATACAACCAATCAGCCCGAGAGCGAGCCAATGCAGAAACTGAAAGTGGGATAAACTCGCGATTACTGCGCATAGAACTGAGTGCGCGTTTCACCGCAGGTAAGTTCAAGTCGGAAATCAGCAAACGCTGTGTGGATTCCTTCTTGGTTTTAGATAACTTGCAATAGTCCAGAACTTCATCAACTAACAGCTGACCCTCTCGATCTGGGTCTCCTGCATGAATGACTTCTTTAGCTTCTTTGAGCAATTTACGAATCACTGTTAATTGCTTACTTGCACTTTTCCTCGGTCTGAGCTGCCATTGCTGCGGAACAATTGGTAAATCTGCCATATTCCACTTTTTGTAACGCTCATCGTAAGCGTCGGGTTCGACCTGTTCGAGTAAGTGGCCGATACACCAAGTAACGATATCCCCGTTCCCACAGCGGATGAATCCTTGATCTTTCTTTTGAGGGTTTGGCAGTGCAGCGGCAATCGCACGGCCTAAACTTGGTTTTTCAGCAATAAACAGACGAGACATAACGTTTTGGAAATAAATATAATTAGGGCCACATTATCGAATGTAGCCCTAATAAATCAAGAAAAACTGTATAAATAAACAGTCAGTATATTCGAGTTTTCAGTTATAGAAATTCAACAAACTGAGAAAGGTCACGCTCAGGAACTTTCATCGGTGTACAACCAGGCGTGCCTAAGTACAAGAAACCAACAATCTCATCGTCACCTTCTAAACCAAATGCTTGATGAACTTCTGGATGGAACATCCACTTACCTGAGCGCCAAAACCCTTGAAAGCCTTGCGCTACGGCTGCCATTTGCATCGCTTGTACAGCGCATCCCGCAGATAAGTGTTGCTCTAGTGCTGGTACTTTCTCATGTTCTGTTACTTTAGCAATAACAGTGATCACCATTGGTGCGCGAAATGGGGCATTCTTTACCTTTTCGACCACCGCTTCATCACTATTTTCAGCTTCTGCCGCTTTTACCAATATATCTGACAGTTTTTTCAAACCATCGCCCTGTGCGATAACGAAACGCCAAGGGGTTAATCCCGCATGGTCAGGCGCACGAAGGCCAGCACGAATGATGTTCTCAAGTGCTTTACCTTCTGGAGCAGGCGCGGATAACTTCGCGATAGATCGGCGATTGAGCAAAAGATCGAGAGCGTCCATGAAAGAATCCTTATTGAATATCGTTGTTATTTTGTTTACGCCACTTTAGCACAATCTGCTCCTGCGAATAACAACCGGTTTTCTGTGGGCTTGATAACGTGCTTCACTTAACATCAATCTGGGTTTAATGTTAATTTATTCGCGAAATGAATAAGTTGAACATAGGCAGGTTGATGAACAAGGACAAACAAAACAGCATTTACGAAAAGATCGTTAATGACGAAGATGCCCGTGCCTGTAAGGCGATTCCTGAATCAGCTTGTAATCAAGTTCCCGGCAACTTTCTTAAAATCATTCTCGCTCAGTTTTTAACGAAAGTCGGCGATGCGTTAATCAATCCTAAAGTCACGTTGCCGTGGATACTACAAAGTCTCGGGGCTCCGGTTTACTTAATTGGTTGGCTGGTTCCTATTCGTGAGTCAGGCTCCCTTATCCCACAACTTAGCATCGCGCACTACATCCGACGCATTCCAGTAAGAAAATGGGTCTGGGTAATTGGCAGCATCTTGCAGGCTCTTTCCATATTTGCAATCGGATTGGTCGCATTAACTCTAACAGGAGCAGCTGCGGGTTATGGTGTGATTGCATGTCTTGTGATCTTCAGCCTCTCACGCGGTTTAAATTCCGTCGCATCAAAAGATGTATTGGGCAAAACCATCCCTAAAAACCAACGAGGTCAAGTCAACGGCTGGTCTTCAAGCGCTGCTGGCCTGGTTACGCTGCTTTTCGCTAGCCTTCTGGCACTAGCCTGGTTATGGGACGTAGAGCCGACAGAGCGCTTTTACGGTCTGAGTTTAGGCTTAGCGGGCGTCATATGGCTCATCGCGGCATTAGTCTATGCGCGAATTAATGAGTATGCCGGTGAGGTAGACGGTGGTCGAAATGGCGTCCTCGAAGCATTTAAACAACTCGCGTTACTTAAGACAGACGTGACCTTTCGTCGATTCGTTATCACGCGGACACTATTTTTATGTTCTGCGCTGAGTGCACCGTACTACGTTGTGCTGGCACAGCAATCTCTGGGTGGACAGCTCTGGGTGCTAGCTCTCTTTATGTTTGCGAGTGGCTTAGCCTCCTTTGTGTCAGGTCCTTTCTGGGGAAGAATGTCCGATCGCTCTAGCCGCAGTGTGATGGTCATAGGCGCAATGATGAGCGCGCTACTTGGTGTTGTGTTATTTGTTTACGATACATGGGTCACCGCTAGCCAAAGCTTCCTATTCGTGATTCCTCTGCTTTACTTTTGTGTTTGTATTGCCCACGACGGAATACGAGTCGGACGAAAAACCTATTTAGTTGATATCGCAGAAGGTGACAAACGGACGAGCTATGTAGCCGTGAGTAACACAGTGGTTGGGATAATGCTGCTTCTAATGAGCTCTCTTGGTGTTATGTCGAACTTCTTGAGCCTTTCAGCTGTGGTGTTAGTGTTCTCTTTTATTACTTTTGCTGGCGTGGTAATGGCCAAACAACTGCCAGATATCAGTGACTAGTTCTATACAAAAAAGCTGCGCTCAAAGCGCAGCTTTCATAGTAAACACACCTTGAAAGACTAGAGTTTTACCGCCAATTTAACGCCTTGACGAATCGCACGCACAGCATCAAGTTCACCCGCATGGTCAGCTCCGCCAATGATATGAATTTTCTCTCCAAGTTCAGACCATTTATCTTCAAATGGACGAACAGACTCTTGCCCCGCACAAATGACGACTTTGTCCGCGTTCAATAATTGTTCTTTTCCATCTACATGAATGTGCAAACCTTGATCATCAATTTTATCGTAAGACACGCCACCGACTAAATGTACGCCACGTTTTTCAAGGGTACGTTTATGGATCCAACCTGTTGTTTTACCCGGACCTTTACCTACACGACCTTTACGACGCTGAAGCACCCAGACTTCTTTATCGCTGACCGCATCAGGGTAAGGGTATAAACCACCCGGCTGAGACATCTCCTTGTCGATTCCCCATTCATGCAACCAGTCATCCAACGTTTGTCCAACTGGCTCTGTGAGCATGGTCGCGACATCTACGCCAATGCCACCAGCACCAACGATAGCCACTTTCTCACCGACTGGCGTTTTGTCTCGAATGAGAGTTTGATAGTCGACGACTTTCTCTGGGTTATCAATTCCATCAATATTGACTTTACGTGGCTCAACACCCGATGCCATCACTATCTCATCGTATTCTGTGAGTAAGTCATAGTTCGCTTCCGTCGATAAGTGCAGATTCACGCCTGTTTCATCAATACGGTTAGCGAAATATCGTATCGTCTCTCGAAACTCTTCCTTACCAGGGATCTGCATCGCAAGACGGAACTGACCACCGATGCGGTCGTTCTTTTCGAACAAATCAACCTTATGGCCACGTTCAGCCAGTGTGGTCGCACAAGCCAAGCCCGCAGGTCCAGCACCAACAACTGCAATATTTTTCTTTTTAAAGGCTGGTTCAACAACAATTTCGGTTTCATAGCACGCTAGAGGGTTCACTAAGCAACTGGCGCGCTTACCTTTAAACACGTTATCTAGACACGCCTGATTACAACCAATACACGTATTAATAAGCTGCGCTTTTTCCTGTTCGGCTTTAGCAACAAAGTAAGGATCGGCCAAGAATGGGCGCGCCATCGAAACCATGTCGGCATGACCGGAAGATAAAATGCGTTCTGCTTCATCTGGCGTATTTATACGGTTGCAAGTGATAATAGGAACCGAAACGTGAGGTTTAACTTTTTCCGTAACCCATGTAAACGCACCGCGTGGTACTTGAGTCGCAATGGTCGGAATTCGAGCCTCATGCCAACCGATACCCGTATTAATAATCGTGACGCCAGCCTCTTCAAGTGCTTTTGCCAATTCGATAACGTCTTCAAAAGTGCTGCCCTGCTCGACAAGATCCAGCATAGAAAGACGGAAGATGATGATGAACTTGTCACCCACCGCCTTGCGTACCGCTTTAACAATTTCTAGCGGAAAACGCATACGTTTTTTATAGCTGCCACCCCATTCGTCGTAACGCATATTAGTACGTTTACATAAGAATTGGTTTACCAAGTAACCTTCCGAGCCCATTAACTCGACGCCATCATAACCAGCAAGCTGTGCTAACTCCGCACTATTAGCAAACGCGTCGATGGTTTTCTTTATCTGGCGGTCGCTCATTTCACTCGGAGCAAACTTTGCAATTGGCGCTTTAATGCCAGATGCACTTTGCGAGAATGGATGCATTGCATAACGCCCAGCATGGAGAATTTGCAACGCAATTTTACCACCGTGCTTGTGCACCGCTTCTGTCACAACTTTATGGGCTTTAGCATGTTTTGGCTTGCTGAATTCAGCACTCAACGGGTGTAAACGACCGCGTAAGTTAGGAGAAAAACCTCCGGTTACAATCAGTCCGACACCGCCTTTCGCGCGTTCTTCATAAAAAGCAGCGAGCTTCTGTAATCCTTCTTTGTGCTCTTCTAAGCCCGTGTGCATTGATCCCATCAGAACTCGGTTTCGTAATTGTGTGAAACCGAGGTCCAGTGGCTTTAATAGGTTTGGGTACATGGCAGACATCACTTAACATCCATTGTTATTATCATGGTCTGACCAGATTAAGCCTGCTCAACCAAAAAATCAAACAAGCGTTTACATTTTTGTAACACCGATCAATCTCGTGTGAAAATATGCCAATTGTTGAGTGGTCGTGATAAGCTAAAAAAATGTTATCTTTTGAGATCTTAGAGATAAGAACCCATACTTTGTTAGACTCGGCGTAACTATCTCGTTATGGAGACAAGATGAAAAAACTCTTCAAATTTATTGGTTTGATATTTAAAGGGATATGGAAAAGTATCACTTTCATCAGACTCGCACTGGCAAACCTAATTTTCTTGCTGATGATTGCCGTTTTCTACTTTGCCTTTACTTATACCGGAGACGGTCAACCTGTCGTCGAAAAAGAATCGGCATTGGTGATGAACCTTTCAGGCCCAATTGTCGAACAAAGACGTTATGTAAACCCAATGGACTCTTTTGCTGGTTCCCTTTTGGGTAATGAGTTACCGAAAGAAAACGTCCTTTTCGATATCGTTGATACTATTCGCTACGCGAAAGACGATCCTAAAGTATCTGGATTAGTGCTAGCACTGCGAGACATGCCAGAAACAAATCTCACGAAACTACGTTACATCGCGAAAGCGTTGAACGAATTTAAAGCGTCAGGCAAACCCGTTTACGCCGTAGGTGATTTCTACAACCAAAGCCAATATTACTTGGCAAGTTACGCTGACAAAGTTTATCTGGCACCTGATGGTGGTGTATTGATTAAAGGTTACAGCGCTTACTCAATGTACTACAAAACGTTACTTGAAAAGCTTGATGTTTCTACTCATGTTTTTCGCGTAGGTACTTATAAATCCGCGATCGAACCGTTTATTCGTGATGACATGTCCGATGCGGCGAAAGAGTCAGCAACACGTTGGGTTACTCAATTGTGGAGTGCTTTTGTTGATGACGTAACAACAAACCGAAACATTGATGCGAAAGTGCTTAATCCAACCATGGATGAGCTGATTAACGAGATGAAGTCTGTAAATGGCGATATTGCTCAGCTCGCAGTCAAACTGGGGCTAGTGGATGAACTTGCGACACGCCAAGACATTCGCACTCTATTTGCAAAACAGTTTGGTAGTGACGGCAAAGACAGCTACAACGCGATTGGTTACTACGACTACCTTGCAACGATTCGTCCTGATTACACACTACCTCAACACGACATCGCCGTTGTTCTAGCCAGTGGCGCGATTATGGACGGTCAACAACCTCGCGGAACTGTTGGTGGTGACACGGTCGCAAGCTTGCTGCGTCAAGCACGCAATGATGAAAAAGTGAAAGCGGTCGTGTTACGAGTAGATAGTCCAGGAGGCAGTGCCTTTGCTTCTGAAGTGATTCGTAACGAAGTAGAAGCTCTGAAGCAAGCAGGTAAGCCGGTTGTTGTATCCATGTCGAGTTTGGCCGCTTCTGGTGGTTATTGGATTTCAATGAGCGCAGACAAAATCGTTGCTCAGCCAACAACCCTGACGGGCTCCATTGGTATATTTAGTGTCATCACCACGTTTGAAAAAGGCTTTAGCAAGTTAGGTATTAATACTGATGGCGTTGGCACATCGCCGTTCTCAGGTGACGGTATTACCACTGGCCTTTCTGAGGGCGCGTCTCAAGTGTTCCAATTAGGTATCGAACACGGTTACAAGCGCTTTATTTCTCTAGTTGGCGAGAATCGCGATATGTCTCTAGAGGAAGTTGACAAAGTTGCTCAAGGTCGAGTTTGGACTGGCCAAGATGCACTATCCTTTGGTCTTGTCGATCAAATGGGTGACTTTGATGATGCTGTAGAGCTAGCGGCGAAACTAGCGAACGTGACCGATTACGGCATTTACTGGGTAGAAGAGCCTCTTTCACCTACTGAACTATTTCTGCAAGAGTTTATGAAACAGGTGAAAGTCTCTCTAGGTATTGATGCAACAAGCTTGCTACCAAAAAGTCTTCAACCCGTAGCTCAACAATTCGAACAAGACGCAAGCTTGCTCCAAAGCTTCAACGATCCTAAAGGTCAATACGCATTTTGTTTGAACTGCCAAGTGCAGTAGTTTTTCCATCAATATTACAAAGGGCACTTCTACTTGAAGTGCCCTTTTTATTAGGCTTTGCATCTCCTCAGATGACTTTCTGATGCTGTGCGTATAGCCTCGCATCTCAAGGTTATTTAGGTATATAATCCCCGCCTCTGTTCCCCTACACGAAAGAAAAAACGATGACTAGAAAACACATCTACATCGCTTACACCGGTGGTACCATCGGAATGCAAAAATCCGACCACGGCTATGTGCCTGTTGCTGGCTTTATGGAAAAGCAATTAGCAAGCATGCCCGAATTCCATCGTCCTGAAATGCCGGATTACACCATCCACGAATACGACCCTCTGATTGACTCATCAGATATGACACCTGCTGACTGGCAGCAGATTGCGAATGATATTCGTGACAACTATGACAAATACGATGGTTTCGTTATCCTACATGGTACTGACACCATGGCGTACACAGCGTCAGCATTGTCTTTCATGCTTGAAAACCTTGGTAAGCCAGTGATTGTAACGGGTTCACAAATCCCTCTCGCAGAGCTGCGTTCTGACGGCCAAGCAAACCTATTAAACGCGCTACATATTGCAGCAAACTACCCGATCAACGAAGTAACTTTGTTCTTCAATAATCAATTGATGCGTGGTAACCGCAGCACAAAATCTCATGCAGACGGTTTTAATGCCTTTACTTCACCAAACCTTCCTCCACTATTGGAAGCTGGGATCAATATTCAAGTTAGCAACAGCGTAACCGTTGGTGCACAACCAGAAGGTGAGTTTAAGGTTCACAACATCACGCCACAACCAATCGGGGTGATCACCATGTACCCTGGTATTTCACACGAAGTTATCCGTAACACGCTTCGTCAGCCCGTGAATGCGATGATTCTTCTGACTTTTGGTGTCGGTAATGCTCCTCAGAACCCTGAGCTGCTTGGTCACCTGAAAGAAGCCTCTGAGCGCGGCGTTATTGTCGTCAACCTGACTCAGTGTTTGGCGGGTAAAGTGAATATGGGCGGATATGCCACAGGTTGTGCGCTCGCAGACTCTGGTGTTATCAGTGGCTTTGACATGACGCCCGAAGCGGCGCTGGCAAAACTACACTACCTCCTAAGCCAAAACCTTTCTTACGAAGAAGTAAAAGAGAGAATGCAACAAGTACTGCGTGGTGAAATGAGCCTGTAAGTTCAAGCTTTCTACGATCTAAAAAGCCCAATACAATTTGGGCTTTTTTCTTTCAAAATCAAAATAATAAAATTTTGAGAAATAAGGCGTAAGGATTAATCAATGTTCGGATTGACACGAACAATATCGCTCTCTTCTCCGCTGAATTGTTTTTTAAGCTCTTGTTTTGATTTAAAACTGATTTCACCACCGGCTGCAACCGTCATATGCTGCGCATCAGTATTATGTTTTGATTGATACAACATCACAGCTTGCATACACGAATCTCGCTGCTCTTTAGAAAGTGTTGTACCCTCAGGCCATCTTCCCGTTTCTACTGCATAGACTAAGCGATCATAAACTTCTGGAGTCATCGCTTGTAATAGTTGTTCTGCGTCCATAGTGTACCTTCTTATTACATTCTATTTACAGAACATAACGGGTTAAGAAACTGAGTCAAGAATACGAAAATGAATTGGTGTAACGGATCACAAGCAAAGCCATGAAAAGAACAAACTGGTTACTTCTCAGCCTCGCATGTTTTGCGCTATCGGGCTGTTTTGAAGGTAACGTGACAACCGAAGAGTTGTGCCAAAAAACACCAGAGCTACGTTGCGAGCAGCTCAATATGGATGACGGCCAATGTCGAATTCCAAGAACAAATTTGGTTTGGCATCGGTTTGAGCAATTGAAAAACCCATCAGAGGCCAACCAAATCATCGAATACGGTTTGGTCGCTGAATATAGGAAATGCTTAGAACTCGCCTCCCAGATCACCCCTATTGATCAAAGTGCTCTCAAAAGACAACGCTTTAATGCATTGGTACACAGTATTGATGAGCTAGAGCGCATTGTAAACGAGTTAAAAGGCTCAGAAGACCCGGCTACTTTGTATTTTTTATGGTCTCAAACGGGAGATACTCAAGCTCGGCGCGCATTTTTACAAATGGAAGGGTCTCCCCAATTAAATAATGCTGAGATGCAATATGCATTAGCCACTTTTTATACCAACCGAGATACCAAGAAAACCCTGGAGCTTCTTAATAACGCGTTGTCTTTATCTGATGAAGACAACATCAATCCGGTCATTCTCAAGTCAATGGCAAGTATTCATCAGGGGCTTGGAGACAAAGAGCAAGCGTATCTATGGGCAATGGTCGCGAAGAGATTCGACGTACCGCTTGCTGATGAAAAGCAGCTCCAACGTATGTTCAATTTCAGTCATCCAGAGCGATATAAGCAGTTGGATGAATTAGCCGAATCGGTGGCGAAAGCCATAGAGAAAGGTATCTATTCCCCAGCAATGATACCCACTGAGATATAAACGAAAAACTCCCGCAATGAGCGGAAGTTTTTCGTTTAAGTCGAGCGACACTCAGATCACCGTTGAGCATGAATCATCCTGAAAGGATAAAACAATCTCGAGCACAATTTTGTCGTTATTATTCTGATTTGTTGAAAATTAACGACACAGAATTAACACAAAAACGCTCTCCTGTGGTCTGTGGGCCATCTTCAAAAACGTGCCCTAGATGGCTATCACACGTTGCACAACGAATCTCTGTACGTACCATTCCGTGACTTAGATCTTCTAAATAGCGCACCGCTTGATCGTTGATAGGCGCATCAAAACTTGGCCATCCGCAGCCAGAGTCATACTTGTTATCAGAGACAAAGAGAGGGGCATTACAACAAGTACAAGCATAAACACCAGTTTCCTTATTATGCAGTAGCTTACCGCTGAAAGGAGGCTCTGTACCTTGCTCTCGGCAAACACGGAACTCTTCATCAGACAGTTGCTCACGCCACTGTTCATCTGACTTCGTCATTTTTTTCCCGCTTTGTTCCACGACTTTCGGCTCCTTATTTACTGTTCTTGGTATTGACTTTTTTAGCAAAAAACTTGCTTCTCTTAACAGTTGTAGCACATACTTTCTCACCAGGACACCATGCGTAATTAATTTGATAAGAGCACTTATCTCACCAGTTATATTACGCCAACTGGGCTACAGAAGAATCAGTTAAAAGTTTAAAAAACGTACATTTGCAAAGAATTGTTAAAAAAAGCGTCGCTTTTTTTTGACTTTAAACAAGTTAAGTCCGATTATCACTTGCAGATGTTTACT
>NZ_JAWPOJ010000080.1:0-2371 GCF_033344235.1 Vibrio sp. Vb1554
GTTTGGTCTCTTCGCTGTTAGCTTTTGGCTTGATGAACATCCACGCCATTAATACCGTAAACGTCATCGCGACGATCCATGAAAGCAACAGTGACGATGCCACAATGTAGAACACAGAGCTCGCAAACTCGGCGGAGTCGGTTTTGGAGAACAACACTGGGCTTGCGCCCATAATCGCGATGACAGTTGCGCCTAAAAGTGGCACGGCGGTTTCTTTGACGGAATCAATCGCGGCGCGAGTTCGCTCGATACCTTTGTTGAGCTTGGCGATCATCATATCGGTGATCACAATGGCGTTATCCACCAACATGCCCAGTGCGAGAATAAACGTACCTAGCGAGACACGGTGCAAATCGATGCTGGCGATGTTCATGTATACAAGCGTGAGCAAAATCGTCAGGAGCAAGCTTGCGCCAACGATGGTTGCACTCTTAAAGCCCATGAAAACCAACAACACCACAAAAACAATCGCGACACTTTCAAGCAGGTTGCCAACAAAGTCGTCGATAGACTTTTGTACTTCTTCAGGTTGATAAGCAACGGTCGAGATGTCGACACCCAGCGGCAGCGTTGCCTGGTAGTTAGCGATGATGTCTTGAATCGTATCGCCAAGTGACACCACGTTAATGCCTTGAACTGGGCTCACCGCCAAGGTGACAGCGGGCTCTCCGTTGTAGCGGTTTTCTGCCAATGCTGGTGTTTGATAACCCATGGTGATGTCGGCGATGTCACCAAGACGAATCAACCCCGAGCCAAACTCGCCGGTGCCACCATTGATGATTAAATTGCGAATGTCTTCTAGAGACTGAAACTCACTGGTTTGCGCAATACGAATACGCTCTGTACCTGCATCGAATTTTCCCGCTTCGAACGTGCTGTTTTGTGTGCTCAGTTGGTTCCAAACTTGTGCGATCGACAAACCATATTGAGCCAAGCGCTCGTCTGGCATATCGATATGTACAACGCGAGGTTGAATGCCGTGTAGCTCGATCTTTTTGATGCCGTCGACGGCTTTGATTTGGCGTTGCAGCTCTTCGGCGTAGCGACGCAACTCTTCTGGCGCAGCATCTGTGCTGTGGATAGAGAAAAGCATACCGTAGACTTCAGAGAACTCGTCTTGTACTACGCTGATCTGCGCGCTGGAAGGCAGCTGCAGTTTTACATCGTCCACTTTGCGTCTCAATAAGTCCCATTCCTGCGGAAGTGCTTTGGAATTAAGGCTCTCTTTGAGGTCAACAAAGACCATAGACAAACCTGGGCGAGACAATGAGAGCAAGCGATCCAACTCCGCCATTTCCTGCAATTTGGTTTCCACGGTATCGGTGGCTTGGTGCTCGACTTCTTCGGCAGACGCACCCGGATAAAGGGTCACGACTACCGCAGTTTTTACTGTAAAGCTCGGGTCTTCCAACTTGCCTAAGTCGAAGTAAGAATAGATGCCAGCGATCACGCTCAATACGGTAAAGAACAGAACGAACTTACGTTGGCGAATCGCGAATTCAGCTAAATTGATCATGGATTCGCAACTACAACGTCTTGATGGTCAGGTTTGGGGCGGCATCGCCCTCGCTCAGATAATGGCTACCGCTGATCACCACATAATCGCCTTGCTCAAAACTTCCTGTCACACACGCTTGGTATGCGTCGATAGAGTCAAGATTGACCGGCTCTGAATGAATAACCGCATCACGAACCACATTCACGTGCAGAGTTTGTTTCTCACCCAAAATTGCAGAGTAAGGAAAGCAATGGCTTGAGTGACTGGTGTTGAGCGCGGTATTTACCGTGACTGCTTTACCGTTGAATAGTGCACTGGAAATCGAATCGATGTCTAGCGTGACGGTATAGGTTTGTTTGAGCAAGTGTTTCTTCGGCGCGATTTCTGCCACGGTTGCTCGGTAGGATTGCTCCGAATCATACCAAGTCAACGATGCTGGCTGACCTAGTGCGAATTGCGCAATCATATTTTCCGGCACGTCGATGTCCACTTCCCAGCTGCCTTCTTGCTGAATTGACACAACACTGCCGCCCGGCAAGGTTTGTTCATGTGGATCAACAGAAACGTCGGCAACAATGCCAGTGAATGGTGCACGTAGAGTGGTGTAACGCAGGGCATCTTTTGCACGTTGGATGTTTTTCTCAACCACTTTGACGGCAGAGAGGCTACGTTCGTAGCTGCTGATGGCTCGGTCTAAGTTTACGCTGGCAATGGCATCATCAGAAGTCGCTTGTTTTACGCGCTTTAACTCGGTTTTCGCGAGTTTGTGGGCTGATTGCGCTTCTAACATACGCGCTTGTAATTCTTCTAGTGAGACTTGGTAGTCGTGCTTGTCCAGCGTGGCAATGACTTGGCATTTTTCTACCACGCTGC
>NZ_JAWPOJ010000081.1:0-2333 GCF_033344235.1 Vibrio sp. Vb1554
GACCAGTATCCCGATCCCGGCTGGCCGTCCTGGCCGCCACATGAGGCATGTTCCGCGTCCTTGCAATACTGTGTTTAGCAAAAATGCAAGCCGATGAACAACTCGCGATGGCAACAGCTAAAAAATTGGTAGAACAAAAACGCCAAATTGAAAAACAATGTTCTAAATAAATCCACCACTCGCACAAATCCCCCCTATTGTGCGAGCCTAAAAACACAGACACCTTATCACTGCTTTTCGAAACCATTAATCAATGCTTCTAAACCAAATAAAAAAGCCTCTGTGCCATCATCTTGATCCATAATTTGCAAAGCATCTTTTAATAGTCGAGGCATCGTATCATCTGCTATTTGTTGCCTATCATTAAGTGCTGCGATATGTTCTTGCTGCTCTAACACAGAACCTAACGTAAAATGACCAACCGCGCTTATTGCATATAACCCACATTTTAATGAAAAACCATTGTCCACCATAAACTGCAACTGCATTTCTACGGTGTCATATTGGTCTGAACTCGGGCGAGTCCCTAAATGCACTTTTGCGCCATCACGGTAACTTAATAATGCATCACGAAAGCTCAATGCATTATTACGTAAAAATTGTTGCCACGTTTCCCCAACTGCGGGTAATGAATGACGATGATTACGCTTTAGCATTTCAACAGATAATGCATCCAACAATGTGCGCTTGTTCTTCACATGCCAATATAGTGTAGGCTGCTCTACGCCCAGTTTTTGAGCTAGTTTTCGCGTTGTCAGCCCTTCCATTCCCACTTCATTTAGCAACTCTAATGCCACTGTGATGATGGTTTCTTTATCTAATCGCGCCATACTGCCCTCTCTTTTTTTCTATTGACACTCTATCACTGATAGGGATATATTCCAACTCTATCAATGATAGAGAAAAAACGATGAATAAATTTGCGATCACCGCTTTAACGATCACCGCCCTAGATGCTATGGGGATCGGCTTGATCATGCCTGTATTGCCTACATTGTTACGTGAATACGTGTCGGCTGAAAATTTAGCAAATCATTACGGTATCCTGCTGGCACTGTATGCCATCATGCAGGTTTTTTTTGCTCCTCTACTTGGCAAATGGTCTGATAAATTCGGGCGCCGACCAATATTACTACTATCTCTTGCAGGCGCTGCTGTGGATTACACTTTGCTTGCATTATCTAGCTCACTTTGGATGCTATACGTTGGGCGATTAATTTCTGGAGTTACTGGCGCAACAGGTGCGGTCGCCGCTTCTGTTATTGCTGACAATACTGCTTCACAAGAGCGTACTAAGTGGTTTGGACGCTTAGGGGCGGCTTTTGGTGTCGGGTCAATCTCTGGCCCTGCAATTGGCGGCTTTACAGGGCAATTCTCAGCTCATCTTCCTTTTATTATTGCTGCCATTTTAAATGCGCTCTCTTTTTTAGTTATTATGTTGATATTTAAAGATAATAAAATCAAAAATACTGAAAAAAACACCACAGAAACAGCAGAAAATTCGCGACCTTTCCTGCAAGTGATCAAGCCAGTCATACTATTGTTATTTATCTTTTTTATGACTCAAATGATAGGGCAAATTCCAGCAACGACATGGGTGTTATTTACGGAACATCGTTTTCAATGGGGCAGTATGGAGATCGGCCTATCTTTAGCGGGGTTAGGCATCATGCATGCCTTGTTCCAAGCATTTGTAGCGGGCGCAATCGCCAAGAAATTCAATGAAAAAGTGACGATTATTGTGGGCTTTGTTGTTGATGGAGCAGCATTCATTATTTTGTCATTATTGACAAAGGGTTGGATGATTTACCCTACATTAATCTTACTCGCCGGCGGCAGTATTGCGCTACCAGCCTTACAGGGGTTAATGTCAGCTCAAGTCAATCAAACTAACCAAGGTAAGCTACAAGGCGTTCTAGTCAGCTTAACCAATACGACGGGGGTGATCGGCCCATTATTATTTAGCTTTATTTTTGGTCAAACACTGGCAAGTTGGGATGGCTGGATATGGATGATTGGTGCGATAATGTATGTTTTATTGATTGTATTTATTTTATCTTTTTATAGAAGCACCAAAAAGATAGTTAAAATAGCGAAGCTACCAGCGAGCTAAGTTTTAGCATATCAATATTAAGTGCTATGATACCCCTATCAGATTTGCTTTTAGCACAAGATATTAAGAGACAAACCCTATGACATTACCCCCTAAAAAACCAAGAACAAAACCTGCGGAAGAAAGGCTAGATGACCTAATGAACGTATAGGAAGAATAAACGCCCTTTTCACCCAAGTCCAACAGCTTTGGACCGCAGTTGACTCTTTCGACACCCCTG
>NZ_JAWPOJ010000082.1:0-2333 GCF_033344235.1 Vibrio sp. Vb1554
GTGTGCGATGGAACCGGAGTACCTTTATAAGGTTTTGACAGCCCTTGTAGGACGGGAATGTTCATGAATTTTCCCTGATATTAAGCCCCAGTCGAAAGACTGGGGCTTTTTCGTTTGGTCGTGTCCCCTAGAAATGCATTTACACATTGAAGGCGAGACAATACGACTTTCTTTACCCTTTTGGCACATGAGTTTCTCAGGAAGATGAGCCTGCTGCCTGCACTTCCAATTACTCCGAGTTTGTATCCTGTCCTCGTTGAAAGATTGGTCATTTGAACAATGAGTCTTTATAACACTCGCCCTCAACCGTAATAGAATGAATAGTCTTCCGTACTGCGTGTTTTGTTAGCGTCTCTCTTAAACAATAATTTTCTACATCTTATTTCTCAAACATTCATTGCTTCCATGTTTAGAGCGGGACCGTCGTTACGTGGATTACGCAATTTCCCGAAATATAATGAGGAATAGAGCTAAGTCTTCCGAAAATTAATGCCTTTTAGAAAACTTTGTTTTCTTTGCTGAACTTGCTAGTAGCGATTAACCTAAGAGGAGTTCTTGAGGAGTATGTTTGATGATGCAACAAATAAAAAATGAAACGCTGAAATCTGTATTTAAGCAATGGTCTTCCGATGAGGGAATTGTGGTCATCAACCCTGCAACTGAGCAAGAGTTAATTCGGTTAAAGCCTAGTACTCTTGATGAGTTAGATGATCTCATTGGTCAGTGCAAAACGGAGCAAGTCCGTTGGGCTAAATTAAGTGCCAAAGAGCGCTCTCGTCGTTTGAGGGGGTGGTATCAACTACTTCTTGATAATGCAGAAGACATAGCCACGATTATTACCTTAGAGCAGGGTAAACCTTTAGCTGAGAGCAAAGGGGAAGTGATGTATGGTGCCTCTTTTGTCGAGTGGTTCTCAGAAGAAGCAAAACGTGCTTATGGCGAAGTTATTCCTGCCCCAACGACAGATAGACGTCTATCTGCAATTCGCCAGCCTGTGGGAGTATGCGCTGCAATTACACCTTGGAACTTCCCTATTGCGATGATTACAAGAAAAGCAGCACCAGCCCTAGCGGCAGGTTGTGGCATGTTGATCAAGCCATCAGAGCTTACCCCTCTCACTGCAATTGCTGTTGTTGAATTAGCTTATCAGGCTGGTATCCCTAAAGAACTGCTTTCTGTCGTGGTGTCGGAGCAGGCTGCTGAGTTTGGTCAAGTACTAAGTACTGATCCTAGGATTCAGAAGATCTCTTTTACGGGGTCTACGCGCGTTGGGAAAATTTTGATGAAGCAAGCCAGTGATTCAGTCAAGGCGGTGTCGATGGAGTTGGGTGGTAATGCGCCTTTCATCGTGTTTGAAGATGCAGACTTAGATGAGGCTGCGGAAGGGCTTGTCGCGTCGAAGTTCCGTAATGCAGGGCAAACATGTGTTTGTACCAATCGGCTATATGTTCATAAAAATGTAAAACAAGCTTTTATTGATAAAGTATTGTCGAAGTTAAGCAAATTAAAGCTTGGAAATGGTTTAGAGAAAGGTGTCACATTAGGTCCTGTTATTACGATGGCCTCTAAGCATCGACTAGAGGCGGCGATCGATCAAGCTGTACAAGAAGGAGCCTCTATTGCTAACTCTCCACAGAGACGGCCTGGTCGCTTTATGGAGCCCGTTCTTTTGGATAGTGTGACGCAGAATATGTCGATTGTTCAGCAAGAGCTATTCGGGCCTGTGTTGCCTATTGTTACCTTTGAAAATGATTATCAAGTTCTCGAAATGGCGAACGATACAGAATATGGTTTGGCTTGCTATTTCTATACGAATAGCTTGAAGCGTATTGTGACTTTTAGTGAAGGTTTAGAGTACGGCATGGTTGGAGTTAATGAAGGGATCATCTCTACTGAAGTGGCTCCATTTGGTGGAGTTAAAGAGTCGGGTGTTGGACGGGAAGGTGCTAAGCAAGGACTCGATGAATATCTGGAGACAAAGTATATTTGTCTTGGTGGTTTAAGCTGATTTCAGAGATGGCCGATTGAATTAAAAAGCTAGGTTTTTACCTAGCTTTTTTTTAGTTGAAAGGCATACCATTTGCCACGCGCGTTTGTGGTTAATATTTTCTGGTTACTTAGTGAGTCGATAGTTAGCTTGCGGTAAGCGGTTTTTAATAATCAAAGCGCTTATGTTATTTCGTTATGGGGTAGGAGAGAGCTTAGCTTTAAACTAATACAAAAAAGCCGCATCAAGTGATGCGGCTTCTTCTAATATGGCTCCTCCTGCTGGGCTCGAACCAGCGACCTGCGGATTAACAGTCCGTCGCTCTACCAACTGAGCTAAGGAGGAA
>NZ_JAWPOJ010000083.1:0-2303 GCF_033344235.1 Vibrio sp. Vb1554
GGTAATCCTGTCTTCACGTTGAATGTCGCAACAGATGGTACGTACGACTTTACGCTGCAAGGCCCGATTGACCATGCAGCTAACAGCGACAGCCTGACGATTGATTTCCCAATTATTGCCACCGATTTTGATGGTGATACGACTTCGGCAACCATTCCAGTCACGATTACGGATGATGCACCAATCATCGATAATGTTGTGCCTCTGGCTGTAGACGAAGATGATTTATCAGGTATTGGCTCAGACCAAACTGACGCTGTGTTTGTGGAAGGCGCGTTCACGACCACTCAAGGCTCAGACCGTGTGGTGAGCTACCAACTTGATTCAACTTCGGATCCTGTCGCAGGTTTAACTTCTCAAGGTGAGCCTGTTACTTTGGTAGAGACTGCGAATGCTGATGGCAGCTTTACTTACGTGGCTACCGCGGATGGCAATCCTGTCTTCACCATGAATGTGAATGCTGACGGTACATACAACTTCCGTCTGGAAGGGCCGGTCGATCACGCGTTAAACAGCGATGAATTAGTACTGAACTTCCCAATCATTGCTACAGACTTTGATGGCGATACGACGATTGCGACCATTCCAGTCACGATTACTGATGACGTTCCAACCATCGATAACGTTGTTCCACTCACGGTGGACGAAGATGACCTTGCCTCAATTGGCTCAGACCAGAACGATGATGCGTTTATGTCGGGCTCTTTCACCACAACTGAAGGCTCGGACAGCGTTGTTAAATACCAGCTTGATGCAACCGCAGATCCAGTAGCAGGGTTGACCTCTCATGGGGAGCCTGTCGTGCTTGCTGAAACTGCTAACGGCGACGGCAGTTTTACTTACACAGCCACAGCAGATGGCAATGCCGTATTTGAATTGGTGGTGAAGCCAGATGGCAGCTACACCTTTACTCTGCAAGGCCCACTAGACCATGCGGTGAATAGCGACAGTCTGCAAATCGACTTCCCGATTATCGCAACAGATTTTGATGGCGATACCTCGACAGAAACACTGCCTGTCACCATCGTTGACGATAAACCAACCATCACCGACGTAGACGCAATCCGTGTGGATGAAGATGACCTAGCAACAATTGGCTCTGACGGCGCAGATCCAATTTCAATCGACGGCAACTTCACTACAACGCAAGGCTCTGATGGGGTAGTAAGCTACCAATTAGATACTGCTGCAACGCCAGTTGATGGTCTAACATCGCAAGGTGTGGCAGTGACGCTGACTGAAACCGCAAACGGCGACGGTAGCTACACTTATGAAGCGACAGCAGGAACTGAAGCCGTATTTACGCTGACCGTTAATACGGATGGTTCATACAACTTCACGCTGCAAGGTCCTATCGACCATGCGACAGATAGTGATGAGCTGACACTGAACTTCCCAATCATCGCAACGGATTTTGATGGTGATACCACCACAGAAACGATCCCTGTCACCATCGTGGATGATAAACCGACCATTACCGATGTTGATGCGATTACCGTTGATGAAGATGACTTAGGTACGATTGGCTCAGATCAGACTGGCCCGATTTCAATCGATGGCAACTTCACCACCACACAAGGCTCGGACCGAGTGGTAAGTTATCAGCTTGATGCTTCTGCAACACCAGTTGACGGCCTTACATCACAAGGCGTGGCAGTCACGCTGACTGAAACCGCAAACGCTGATGGCAGCTTTACTTACGAGGCGACAGCGGGTACTGAAGCGGTCTTTACGCTGACGATGAATACTGATGGTAGCTATAACTTCACGCTTGAAGGTCCAATCGACCACGCGGTAGATAGCGATGAGCTGACACTCAACTTCCCAATCATCGCAACAGACTTTGATGGCGACACCACAAATGCCACTATCCCAGTGACAATCGTGGACGATAAGCCAGTTATTACTGACGTCGACGCAATCACGGTTGATGAAGATGACCTAGCCTCAATTGGCTCAGACCAAAGCAACCCGATTTCTATTGATGGTAACTTCACCACCACACAAGGTTCAGACCGAGTGGTGAGCTACCAACTCGATGCTTCAGCAACACCAGTGGACGGTTTAACGTCGCAAGGCGTGGCGGTAACGCTAACAGAAACCGCAAATGGTGATGGAAGCTTCACTTATGAAGCGACTGCGGGTGGCAACCCAGTATTTACTCTGACAGTAGATACTGATGGCACTTATAACTTCACGCTAGAAGGGCCAATTGATCACGCGGTTGATAGTGATGAGCTGACACTCAACTTCCCAATTATCGCAACCGACTTCGATGGCGACACCGTTACTGAAACCATTCC
>NZ_JAWPOJ010000084.1:0-2270 GCF_033344235.1 Vibrio sp. Vb1554
GCGGAATGGGGCTGTTGATTGGCGTGCCGCTGTTGGTGTGCATCAACATTTTAGCGGATCGTTTGGCGCTTTGCGGTTCGACGAACATCTAACCGCAAAGTTGCCAGTGTATTGAACGTTGTGCTTAGTTAAATAACTTTTCCGCCGCAACGGGTGGGCTGAATAAATATCCCTGACCGTAGATACAACCTTTGTCGACCAAGTAAGCCACTTGTTCTGGCGTTTCGATGCCTTCTGCCACGACTTTGAGTGAAAGCGTCGTGCCCATCGCAATGATGGCGTTAACAATGGCGTTGCTGTCGTTGTCGTTAGGCACATCACTGACAAACGAGCGGTCGATTTTCAGTTTGTTGATTGGCAAACCTTTGAGGTACGACAGCGAAGAATAGCCTGTGCCGAAGTCATCCAACGAAATCTCGATTCCGAGTTCACACAGCTGATTTAGCGATGCGATGGCCAGTTTTGGATCGATAAGCAAAAAGCTTTCGGTAATTTCCAGCTCCAAGCGATGCGCCGGGAATCCCGTTTCACGAAGGATGGTTTTGAGCTTGTTGATGAAGCGCGACTGTTGCAATTGAAGTGCTGATACATTGACTGCAATTTTGCCAAATTGAACGCCTCTCGCCAGCCAGTCAGTCCCTTGTAAACAGGCGTCTTTGAGTACCCATTCGCCGATGCTTTGAATCAAGCCCGTCTTCTCTGCGATAGGAATAAAATCCGCAGGTGGCACTAAGCCAAATTCTGGGTGTTCCCAACGCACCAAGGTTTCCACACCAATAATTGCGTTTTGCGCGAGGTTGTATTGCGGCTGATACACCAAATGCAGCTGTTCTTTTTCTATCGCTTCATGCAGCGCAGATTGAATTCGGACGTGCGATACCGATTTGTCAGTTAAATCCGGAGAGTAGAAGGCGTAGCCGTTACGGCCATTTTTTTTCGCCAGATACATTGCGGTGTCGGCGTTTTTTAGCAGCGTTTCACTGTCTTGACCGTCGTTCGGGTAGAGTGCGATACCGATGCTGGTGGAGATCCGCAGCGAATCGTGATTTGCCAGATCGAACGGGCGGCGGAACACACCCAAAATCGAGCTTAACGTTTCGAGTAACGGAGAATCGCCGTCAATGTCTGGCAGTACGATGACAAATTCATCGCCACCGATGCGAGCCACATGCGCGTTCAGGTGCAAAATGTCTTGCAGGCGAACCGCCAGTTTTGACAACAGTTGGTCACCACAGAAATGGCCCATGCTGTCGTTAATGTGCTTAAAGTGGTCGATATCAAGAAACAACGTAGCGAAAGGTTGTTCCATCTCGATGTGCTGTTCCAACAAGCTGATCAAATGAGTACGGTTGGGCAAGCTGGTTAGCGGATCATAAAACGCCATGCGTTGCAGTTTCTCTTCGTGCGCTTTGCGCACTGAGATGTCCTCAAACACACAGATGTAGTTAATTAGGTGGTTTTTGTCATCCATTACCGCGCTAATAGTGGCTAATTGCGGGTAAATGCTGCCATCACGTTTGCGGTTGATAAACTCGCCTTTCCATTGACCTTTGGTTTCAAGTTGCTGCCAAAGTTGTTGGTAAAAAGCATCATCATGGTGCCCAGAGCGGAGAATGTTGGGGTTCTTCCCAATCACTTCTTCGGCGCTGAATCCGGTGATCTGCGAGAACGCGTTGTTGACATCAATGATATTGGCATTGCTGTCGGTAATGACCATGCCTTCTTGCGAGTTGTTGAAGATTTTCGACGCCAACGACAATTGCGTTTCCACCATCTTGCGACGGGTGATGTTGCGCGTCATGCCCAAAATGCCGATCAGGTCACCGGCCTGATTTCGTACCGGTGATTTGATGGTTTCCAGCCAAGTTGGGTTGTTGTTTTCATCAATTTGGCGACACTCTTCAACGATGTTCTGTGTGCCAGTGGCGACCACTAATCGGTCGGCATCAATGAATTTTTCCGCGCGTTCGGCGCTGAAAAGGTCAAAGTCGTTCTTCCCGACAATGTCATCGTTAGACTTTTTCCACGCCTGTTCCACGCTGCGGTTAGTCATGGCGTACAGACCATCGGTGGTTTTGATCCAGATGTGGTCATCCAGACAATCGATGAATTCTTGCAGCGTTGGTAGTGGCTTGTTGGCGTGTGAGTGATGACGTTTGAGCTCTTGATGATAATGCTGGCTAACATCAAAACTGATGCGGCCTGCCAGTGCGCTCAGCCACGCAGAAACGGTTTGCTTTTGCTGCGTTGAGTGCGTCAACGTCACAACG
>NZ_JAWPOJ010000085.1:0-2209 GCF_033344235.1 Vibrio sp. Vb1554
ACTCCGCTTTGCCCGATTTAGGGTAGTGATACTGAGGCGCAAGATACAGGTTTGAGCTGGTGATATTGTCCTTTGATAAACCAGCATCAGACAGATATTGGAGAAAATCTTCGACTGTTTTATCGACTGATTGTTTTGCTTGTTCCGCTGTCATGGTGGTATCCACCACTTTTACAGAAAAGGTCGCCATGTCTGGTGTTGCGACCACCTCACCGTAACCCGTTGTTGTTACGTGAGCAAATTCAGGCACATCAGCCAAGACTGAAACACTGCTAAGACTAAGAGCTGAAGCCAGCAAACACGAATACAGTTTCATTCGACAAATCCATCCATATCAATAGTGAAGTGTCTCCACAAATCAGCATCACCGACTTTGTTAAGTCGCCGAGCTGTAGGAGTAAGTGGTTTCATAATAGAAACTTCCGGTGATTATCCAAGCTCCTAACTTCACTTCTAACACAACTTTGACTGTGTAACTTTGGTGTAATTTCAACCATTCGTCATTTAATATTCGTCAGAAATGGCCGTCTATTCAATCACTACTGTGGTAAATGACGCTGTGCATAATTGACAATCGCTTGTGAAATCTCCTGCAATACGCCAGTTTCCAACTGCCAATGGTGCCAATAAATACGATAAGACATCAGGAAGCCAGGCGTAATATCAATTAACGAGCCTTGCTCTAGCTCATCAGTAATTTGCAGACGAGGGATCAAACAATATGCCACTCCAGCTAACGCCATTTTGAGAAAAGCCTCTGAGCTGCTGATGTTGTGATGAATAACGCTATCAGGACGCACATTGAAATGCTCCGTGAGAAACTTTTTATGTAAGTCATCATACTGATCGTAGGAAACCGCTGGCGCCTTTGCTAAGGTCTGATTGTTTACACCTTCAGAAAAGTAACGCTGATAAAACTCAGGGTTAGCCACACAAACGTAATCACTTCGTCCTAAGTAATCGGCGCGACAATTTGGTATCGCTTGAGACTCTAAACTGATCGCCCCTGCGACCTCACCACTTTTCAGTTTTTCTATTGAACGTGATTCACCGTAAATCGTCAGCTTCAACTCTACTTGACGAGTTTTCATGACGTCTTGTAAAGCTGGCAGTAACCACGTTGCCAAACTGTCGGCGTTAGTAGCCAAAGACAGTTGCACTGGACGCGTTGTAGTATCGTTTTTGATCTCAGGTAAAATTTCGTGCTCTAGCAACCGAACTCGGCGGTAAAGCCCCAATAGTTTTTTCCCAATGGGAGTTGGCTTGGGTGGCTGCTCTCGAATTAACACAGGTTGCGCCAAGAATTTTTCGA
This sequence comes from Vibrio sp. Vb1554, assembly GCF_033344235.1. Classification (NCBI taxonomy): domain Bacteria; kingdom Pseudomonadati; phylum Pseudomonadota; class Gammaproteobacteria; order Vibrionales; family Vibrionaceae; genus Vibrio; species Vibrio sp. Vb1554. The sequence continues at coordinate 1,313 of NZ_JAWPOJ010000085.1, forward strand.
GCTGTTTAATACGCTGCGAAATGGCAGATTGTGAGACAAACAGATGCTCAGCAGCTCGTTCAAAACTGCCTTGATAAACAACGGCATCCAAGGCTTCTATCCATTTGTAATCCAACCCTCGCATTCACTTTCTCCCAAAAAACCAACACCAAACCGTTAAATAAGTAACTCTAATAATATATTAAAATCATTAATTATACTTATTTAACCAAAGCCATTATCTTTCTCGTCTCTGTCGTTTTCTTAATTATTTGAGGTGTATCGTGAGCTTTTGGGTTTTATTGCAAGGATTTGGTTTAGGGGCATCGATGATCATTCCGATCGGAGCACAAAATGCGTATGTTTTGAATCAAGGCATAAAGCGCAATCACCACCTGACGACAGCCACTATTTGTAGCGTCCTAGATATGATCTTCATTTCTCTAGGTATCTTTGGTGGTGGTGCTATTCTGTCTCAAAATGAAATCCTACTGACATCGGTGACGCTTGGTGGTATTGCCTTCCTGAGCTTCTATGGACTACTTTCGCTTAAAAGCGCATTCAAGCCAGAGAATGAATCGGAATCAAAAGGGGAAGTCGTAGCTCGTGGACGCCGAACGGTCATTTTAGGCGCATTAGCTGTCACCGTGCTCAACCCACATTTGTACTTAGATACCGTTGTTATCTTAGGCTCAATCGGTGGACAATTTGAAGGCCATGATCGAATCGCTTTCGCGTTAGGCACTATTATGGCGTCATTTGTTTGGTTCTATACCTTGTCGATGGGCGCCGCAAAACTCGGGCCTACGCTATCTAAACCGAAAGTAAAAAAAGGCATCGATATCGCCGTTGCACTGATGATGTTCATCATTGCTTATGTACTCGCGAGCGAGCTCATCACTAAATACTGGTAATCCA
>NZ_JAWPOJ010000086.1:0-2149 GCF_033344235.1 Vibrio sp. Vb1554
GCTCAACCAAAAAACGTGATCATTGGTCACTTCATTACGGCATCTATCGGTATTGCGTTTAGTCAATACGTTGAGATCACGCCAATCACCCTCGCGATTGCGACTGGGTTAGGTGTGTCAGCGATGCTGATTACGAAGACAACGCATCCACCTGCGGGCGCAAATCCTATCTTGATCATGGCATCTGGGCAGGGGTGGAGCTTTCTGTTCACGCCAGTACTGATCGGCGCGGTGGTGATTGTGCTGGTTGGTAAGGCTTTGCAGTTGCTACAGAGTCAGTACTTAAACCCTCGTTTGAACGGTCAAAAGACCTAAGTGGATTGCAAGTAAGGCCGTATTGGGGGATGACCTCTTTTGCGGCTTTTCCCTTTCGTGGATGCTTAAAAATAAAATCTGATTCTCTCTTGGTATTCAGTCGTATACATAAAGATGATAGCTAAATTGGTATACCGCGATGAATAGATTTCACCCAAAGAAACTATTGCACAGCAAATGGACTGCGACGTCACCTAAAAATAAAGAGAAGCACTTTGTGGTAACTGAAATGGAACTGGATGAAGACGGCAATGTTGTGAAATGTGTCATTGAAGCCGTTATGAGTAAACGTGAGCAAGAGATGAACTGGCAAGATCTGAAAGACCCAGAGTTATGGCGGCAGGGTTGGAAGTAATTTGGGTTTTGCAGTAGATGAATCAAGCAAAAACGGTTGAGGTAGATAGGCAAAACCGGTGTGGTCTGATACGTTGAGAAATTCGTTTTTCAGCCTATTTAAAGGACGACTCATGATCGACTTCGATAACTCCTCTGTGTTCAAGCTTAAGCCTATTGACGTTTCCAAAGTCAGAGATGATTTCCACAAATTTTTGATTGATGGTGAGACCATTTTCGCCGCTTTTAAAACCGTTCGTGACCAAGTGGTGTTTACCAACAAACGAGTGATTGCGGCGAATGTGCAAGGGATTACGGGCTCAAAAGTGGATTACACGTCGCTGCCTTACAGTAAGATCAATGCATTCTCTATTGAGACTTCCGGCACGTTTGATCTCGATTGCGAAATTGAGTTTTTCTTAAGTGAAGTGGGACGAGTTCGGTTTGAAATTAAAGGCTCATTTGACCTTGTTGCGTTCAATCGTATGATCAGTGAACGCGTGCTTGATTAGGTTATGGGGCTCTTAAACCAGAAAAAAAAAGTAAAGGAAGCAGACAAAAGCGAGCAACGTTGCTGATAACACTGGGTAGATGATGTATGAGTCTTGTTTGTTGGTTCGTTGAAAACACAACGACACAAGCAGAACATTGTAAACCACGAGCAGCAGGCTGATCATGGTGCCACTGTTTAGGTTGAGGCTAGAGAGTTGGGTAAGAAAAAACGCCAATAATAAATAGTCGAAGATGATTAGCCATAAAAAGGCTTTCTTCAACATATCACGTCTTTTTGTGTCGGGCATTGGCTCGTGCATATTGAACTCTACTAAAAGTCACGGCAATTGGATTAGGGATTAAAAAGGTCACCAGCTGGGCGAGGTGACCTTTGTGGTTTATGGCGTTGACAAGCGTTATAGTGCTTGGATTTTCGCTTCTTGTTTTTCTGAGTCCGCCGAGTAACGGATCACTTCTTGTCGAATAACGGGTTGGTTAAATTCAGCTTTTTGTTTCGCTTTTTGCAGCTCGCTGTCATCTTGATTGCCAAATAAGGTCTCAAGCACTTTTGCTGCTGGTGTTGTCAGAATAAACAGTTCGATTCGACGGTTTTCGCTTGAATCTGGCTCATCTGGGTTCAGCAACGCTCGATCTGACATGCCAGTAACTTGCATGACGCGATCATCAGGCATTCCGCCTTCAACCAGCGTTTTTCTCGCCACATCAGCACGTGATGCCGATAGCGCCCAGTTCGACTGACGACCAAAACGTTTCTTAAACGGAATCGCATCGGTATGACCACTGATGATCAATGGGTTGGTTACTTGCTCGAAAAGAGGGGCAAGTGCCAACAGTAAATCTTCAAAAAATGGCGTAAGCTCGGCTCCACCACGACTGAACATGTGCTGTTTGTAATCGTCTTGCAACACGATACGCAAGCCTTGTGGTGTCACAGTCACGTTGACGTTTCCTTGCGCGTTGATCTGCGCGGTCATCTCTTCGATAACTT
>NZ_JAWPOJ010000087.1:0-2112 GCF_033344235.1 Vibrio sp. Vb1554
GTCATTATGCTAAATAAAGAACTAGAGTAAAGCCTTAACGGTGCATTTGCTCGTGCAAGAGACAAACGTCACGAGTTTATGACTGTCGAACACCTCCTACTTGCATTGTTGGAAAATGATGCAGCTAAGGAAGCCCTTTTAGCCTGCAAAGCAGACCTCGATGCTTTGCGCAATGAGCTCGATATATTCATCGATCAAACTACGCCGCTTATCCCTGAAAGTGATGAGACGCGCGAAACCCAACCGACTTTGAGTTTTCAACGTGTATTGCAACGCGCGGGTTTCCATGTTCAGTCGTCTGGTCGCAACGAAGTAACGGGTGCTAATGTATTGGTCGCAATCTTTAGCGAACAAGAGTCGCACGCCGCTTATTTATTGAAGAAAAACGACATTTCTCGCTTAGATATTGTCAACTTTATCTCCCACGGTATTACGAAAGCTTCTGGCGCCGGAGAAGATCCATCTTCTTCAGATTCGTTTAGCTCGGATAGTGTCGAAGAAACAGGTTCCGATGAGCGTTTAGAAAGCTTTGCAACAAACCTCAACCAAGTGGCGAAGGCCGGTAATATTGATCCATTAATTGGCCGTGACAAAGAGCTAGAACGTACGATCCAAGTTCTATGTCGTCGTCGTAAGAACAACCCATTGCTCGTTGGTGAAGCCGGTGTGGGTAAAACGGCAATTGCAGAAGGCCTAGCTTGGAGAATTGTTGAAGGCCAAGTGCCAGAGGTGATTCAAAATAGCGTTATCTACTCACTTGATATCGGTTCGCTGCTAGCAGGCACTAAGTATCGTGGTGATTTCGAGAAACGTTTCAAATCGATTTTGAAGCAGCTTGAAAAAGAAGAAGATGCCATCCTGTTCATTGATGAGATCCATACTATTATCGGTGCTGGTGCGGCGTCTGGTGGCCAAGTCGATGCGGCAAACTTGATTAAACCTCTACTAAGTAGCGGTAAGTTGCGCTGTATTGGTTCAACTACCTACCAAGAGTACAGCAATATTTTCGAAAAAGAGCGTGCGCTATCTCGTCGCTTCCAAAAAATCGACGTTGTAGAACCATCTCTGGACGATACAACCAAGATCCTGATGGGCTTGAAACCAAAGTACGAAGCTCACCACGAAGTGCGTTACACCAACAAAGCACTGCGTGCAGCCGTAGAGCTGTCTGCTAAGTACATCAACGAGCGTCATCTACCTGACAAAGCGATTGACGTTATTGATGAAGCCGGTGCTCGTAGTCGATTAGCTCCAGCAAGTCGTCGTAAGAAGACGGTTGGCGTGGCTGATATTGAAGCCATGGTTGCAAAAATGGCTCGAATTCCAGAGAAGTCGGTGTCTTCATCTGACAAAGACATCTTGAAGAATCTTGATGGCAAAATGAAGATGCTAGTCTTTGGTCAAGACAACGCTATTGATGCGCTTTCGGAGGCTATCAAACTGTCTCGTGCTGGTTTGGGTGTAGATAACAAGCCTGTGGGTTCGTTCTTGTTTGCAGGGCCTACTGGTGTGGGTAAAACCGAGGTAACTGTTCAGCTATCGAAACTGCTTGGTATTGAACTGCTTCGTTTTGATATGTCTGAGTATGGTGAGCGTCACTCTGTGAGCCGCTTAATTGGTGCTCCTCCAGGTTATGTTGGTTATGATCAAGGTGGCTTGTTAACCGATGCCGTTATTAAGCATCCTCATTCCGTTGTTTTGTTGGATGAGATTGAGAAAGCGCACCCAGATATCTTTAATTTGTTACTGCAAGTGATGGATAACGGTACGCTAACGGACAACAATGGTCGCAAGGCCGATTTCCGTAACGTGATCCTTGTGATGACCACTAACGCGGGTGTGGCTGAAACTGAGAAGAAATCGATCGGTTTAATCCAACAAGATCATACTCACGATGCCATGGCTGAAATTAAGAAGGTGTTCACTCCGGAGTTCCGTAACCGTCTTGATAATATCATCTGGTTTAATAGCCTAGATGAAAGTGTTATCCATCAAGTGGTTGATAAGTTTATTGTCGAGCTTCAAGTCCAGTTGGATGCTCGCGGAGTATCCATGGAAGTATCGCAAGATGCTCGCCATTGGTTAGCACATAAAGGTTATGACAAAGCGATG
>NZ_JAWPOJ010000088.1:0-2055 GCF_033344235.1 Vibrio sp. Vb1554
TTCCGCACCGCGGTATAGCTCAGTGTGGCCTTTCTGACGACCAAAACCTTTGACTTCAGACACCGTCATACCCGTAATGCCGACTTCCGCCAGCGCTTCACGGACATCATCGAGCTTAAATGGCTTGATAATCGCTTCAATCTTTTTCATGTTCATCCCTTAAGCTTCAATCGTTTGCGCATATTATCGTTTAGCGTCTCATAACATTCAATGTTTGTCTCTGCTTCATCGGCTAAAATCCTGAGCTCAATAAGGTTTATTAACTCGAGATAAAACAAAACCAGAGCAATGCTCTGGTTTTGTAGAAATAAGATAACGACGTGTTAATGCGCTTTTTACTTACTTCAAACTTGAGTAGTAAGCGGCAAGGTTTGCAATATCGTCATCAGAAAGCAGCGACGCCTGAGCCTGCATTACTGCAGCAAGACCACCGCTACGTTCTTTGTTTTTGTAAGCTTTGATTGAGCTCACGATGTACTGCTCGTTTTGCCCTTTCAAATTTGGGTAGCCTGGAATCGTCGCGTTACCGTCTGCGCCATGACATGCCGCACATACTGCAGCTTTAGCTTGTCCCGCAGCGGCATCACCCGCCAGAGCTTGGCCACTCAACATGGTTAGTGCAGCCACTGCACCGATCATTACTCTCTTCATTGCTTCACCTAATCGTTTTTTATTTGAGATAGTTATGGTCGATATTGTGACATGAATTACAAAGGCTTGCGCCAAATGAGTTCACAGTCTTGGCCACTAAATGTTTGATCCACAAACAAGTCTGCGACTGCAACAACTTGGTCTTTGTACATCAAAATCGGGATCTGACGGCGTAACCAGCTTGGCACATTGTATTCTTGGAATAACTTTTTCAGTTTACGACTGCGACTACGTGTTGTGGGGTGTGCCGACAAACCTTCGGGATTGAAAGTAACCCTCAATAACTCAGGGTGCGATGGCAGCGAAATACTTGGCTGATGAGAACCCGAACTAAGCGTTAACGTCCCCAAACTCTCAGGTAAAACCAGTGGCTCATCGATTTGGATATGGCCTTGCCAACTCGTCACATCGGCATGAGGCGTAACCCAGTACAATTTGTTTTGGAAACGTCGGATCTCTCCTTGTTTGAGTTTAAGCTTTGGATTGGCATCTTGTTGTGCCAATGCCACTTCTTGCCAAATCAAGCGCAATTGAGTTTGACTCGGCATATTGGCATTCAATTTACTCAACCACATACGAATCAAACGCGCTTGAGCTAATTCACTATGGATAGCTAACTCATCAATACTTAAGCTCAAATCCGCTTGTAGAGCACGCGCAAACACCGAACCTAGGAGCTCATCCAATAACGATTCTTGCTGAGCACATAAGCTTGCGCTTCGTTGCACGGCTTGATGAATACTCGGCCAACGCTCAGACAACTCAGGGACGATACGATGACGTAAAAAATTTCGATCGTAGCGCGTGTCTTGGTTACTTTCGTCTTCTACCCATTCCAAACCAATGTTCTTCGCCGTCGCTTCTATCTGCTCGCGCTTGATGTTAAGTAGCGGACGAACTAATGTGCCACCAGCAAACGGCATACTTTCTGCCATCGAAGATAAACCCTTAGGTCCACTTCCACGTTTCAACGCGAGTAAAAATGTTTCGACTTGGTCGTCGGCATGCTGACCTGTTAGCAATAAGTCGCCACGATTGATATGACGAGCCAGAGCTTCATAGCGCGCTTCACGTGCCAGCGATTCAATGCTCTCACCACTATTGGTATCTAGGTTCACACGCTCTACCGAGCACGAAATACCTGCTTGTTTCGCCCATACTTGACACTTATCGGCCCAAATGTCCGCATTTTCACTCAAACCATGATGAACATAAACCGCGTGGCAAGAGAGGGAGTTTTCTTCTCGATAACGGCGAAGTAACTCAAGTAACAAGCGCGAGTCCACACCACCACTAAACGCGACAACGACCTTCGTTTGAGGTTGATAATAGGTGTTCAATACATGAGAAAACTGCTGGTAAAGCGATTCCATAAGCGATCCGATAGGTACAAAAAAGGGTTGG
>NZ_JAWPOJ010000089.1:0-1996 GCF_033344235.1 Vibrio sp. Vb1554
GTGGTCTTGCCATTGATGATTTCCGTGAGGGTATAGTCACGGAAATGAGAGGGACAACCAGTGGTGTAGAGCAAGGTCTGGCGGTGACGATTCGGGTAAGTGACGGAGACAGCACGCTGAATTTTACTGGCCTCGTTGATGCATCAGGTTCGTGGACAGTAACCGGAATTGACGTAAACACTCTCAATCTAAACAACACGTGGACCATTGAAGCAGAAGTGTTGGATGCCGCCGGCAACCACGCGGTCGATACCATGCCGACAATAGTGCTACCCGGTTCAACGGTATTTTCTGAAAACATCGTTGGATTTCTTGGTGAGCAAAGCAGCTCGGCAGCCATCAACATAGAAAATGGTGTGCCAGCACTGCATGCAGAGCAACCAAGTTTGAGTGCGCTTACATCGGTCGGTCAATCTATTAACGTTGTTGTTGCAGAAGATGGGTTGAGCTTACAAGGAACATCGACTGACGACCGATTAGTTTTCTCAGCAGAAGTCAATGATGATGGTACGGTTCAAATTACTTTTTATGAAGCGATTGATCATGGTGTCGGTCAAGATGAGCTGGTGACTAACGTATTGGTTGAAAGCACTCAAAGTGATGCTGATGGTACACAAGAGGCTGTTGTGGCCCCCCTAGAAATCGCCATCCTTGATGCCGATCCAGTGATCGAAAATGAGTCATATAGTGTAACCGAAGGCCAAGTCATTTCTGGCAATGTACTGGAGAATGACATTGATATTGATGGTGACTTGTACATTCGATATGTCAGAGCCGGAGGAGAGATCCAGTCTGTCCCTGATGGTGGCTCAGTAAGTTTTAGTCTAGAGAAGGGTGAATTAACCGTATTTTCAGATGGCTCTTGGCAGTTGAATGCCAGTCGCAACTTAGATCACACGGTTGAGCAAAGTCTCGTTTTTGATTATCTCGCAGCCGATGATTCAAAAGATTACGGTGTAGCAACCGCAACTATCGACATTAAAGATGGCCAAGCGGGTTATGTAGGCAGCGCTACTATAAACGCAGCAGAAGTACCTCTGGGAGAGGCATTATTAACCACCGAAGGCAGTGTTAATGTGATTGCTGGCTCTGATAACCCTGATCCGACTAGTTTGTATTTTGGTGGGGCATCCATTACTAAGTTAGAGGCATTAGGGCTTACAAGCTCAGTCTCTGATAATGAGCTTAGCTACACGTTAAGTTCCAGTGGAAAGCAAATCACAGCATTTGCCAATGGTGTCACTGTATTTACGTTAACATTGAGTGGCATTGAGTCGGGTAACGATGTACTAGCTTCAATCTCGCTTACTCTTGATCATCCTATCGATCAATTCAATAGTAGTGATACGGTCACTTTCCCGCTGACCATTGGAGGGACAGATCTAGACTCCACACCGCTTGTAGAGAATGAAATTGATTTCGTGTTGAAAGATGGTGTTGATCCTACGTTGAGCAACTTGACTGTTGTTGCAATGGAGGAGATTAATCTAGAAAGTGGGGCAATCTTTAAGACTGGGAGCCTTCAACTCGATATCGGGAGTGATTATGTTGACTCTCTTCGATTTAGCGAATTAAACCAGCCCACATTAGTGAGTAGTGAAAGTGAGTTGCTTTACCGTCTGTCTGATGACGGTACGACAATTACTGGCTATATCTTAGAAGGTGGGGTGGAAGTAAATATTTTTCAATCGAAACTATTATCCACATTACCTTTAGAGTCGAGTAGTGAAATAGAGTATTCCTTTGAATTATATCGCTCTTTCGATCTGTCAAAAGATCAAATCCTGGATATACCATTGTTAGTTAATGCAACAGATTCAGACGGTGACACCACCTCCGTAACATTGGATATTACCTTAGAGGCAATTGAAGGTTTGAACGATGATGCCTCTTTAACGGTGGATATTCTTGATGGCGGTGATGGATACGAAAACCAGTTTGAAGTTCCTAGTGTCACGATTCAAGGTGACGCACTCAAGATAAGCGATGAGTGGCT